>BDTY01000102.1 GCA_002897955.1 archaeon BMS3Bbin15 | reverse complement strand
CAGTAGAGATCTCTGCACTCATCGTTCACAAAGGAGAAGTCTACCTTCTCATATATCTGGTAGAGAAGGTGATCATGTGGAATGAGGTCCCTGTATACCTCTTCAGAGGTAGTGAACCTCTCCTGCACTAGATTCGTTCTAAATACCATAAACTACCACCAATATAATATATATCCCACAGTATATAAACATTTCGTTTTATTATCGTACATTAGTAGTTTATGTCACAAAGAAAGTTGTAATTATGATTAATTTATTAAATAAACTGTCTAAATCTAAGATTTACTAGATGGCATAAATTTTAAATGTGTAAAATGAAAGGGTTAGGCAACAGCCTCTATCTATGGCATTTTGAACTATGGTGGTGGTTGAATTTTTATTTTTGTTGTTGTGTTTCGTAATGACATCTTTTAAAGTCCAACCCAATCGACACAGAGAGTCCCTTGAGCCATTCGCTCTCTGGATGTCCAAGTATGCCGCTTTTTCATAGGGTGAGAAGTTTTTAAGAATCCAGTCGTCAATGTTTTTGAAATCAAGATTAAGACTCGCTTTTTCAAGGGATATCGTTATGTTCTCAACATCCATTACAACGAGCCAGAAACCTTTATCCTTCTGGAACCTACTCTGATTTAACCTATTGTTTTCTATTATTGCCATACCTTAAATCCCCCCTATTCAAGATACGACATACTACATGTTCTCAAAATATAGTTCACAAAATGCCCTTGAAACGGCAACAAAAAAGTTTTTTTCAAAGGAAATATTCTATCTAATATCATATTATACACCTCATATACCGCTTCACGATGGGACTGAGGTACCTCCCGGCACACAATTTACTGTGTACATAGCGGTATTAAATTCCGTAATATAATTTCATTTTGATTAGATATAAACATTTTTATCAAATCCTCTTGTTGTGGTATCCCATAATTGTTTCCTATTTCTTTTCTCATACATTCACCTCCGTAAGTAGCCATTTTTGTGAATAGTAAATTATTCTTTCAGGTGGCAACTTCCTGAAAAAGGCTTTAGCTGGTGTTTCCAGCTGAGCCATGTTCAGACTCATATGTGGTTTAATCTCATTATGCCATTTCACCAGCTCATCGATTGAATTAAACAGAGATATTTTCTGGGCTACAGTTCCACAGAACCTTTCCACTTTTCCGTTGGTTTGTGGGTGATTAACCCTTCCAATGATATGTTTTATACCATTAACTCTGAGATATCTTTCAAACTCACATTCGCCTCTGGCTTTCCTCTCACCAGCATTCGCATAGAACTGTGAACCTCTATCAGTGAGAATGGCATCTGGTAATCCATATTTTTTAATCCCTTCTTCCAGCACCGCAATAGCATTTTCAGTAGTGGCATTATCGAAGACCCCATGTGCTACCACCAGACGAGAAGCATCGTCAAGATATGCAATCATCCACTTCTTCGATGACTTTACATACTTCCAATCAGTATGCCAGAGAGACATGCTATGCTTCCGTTCATAACGCACCCACTTCCTCCGCCTGACTTTCTTAGTGTCCCTTTTAGCCAGCTCATGCTCTCTCAAAACCCTGTGTATCTTGTTATGAGACATTTTTATCCCGGATTCCAACTTGAGTATCTGTTCCAGCATGCATGCACCGACTTTATACTTCTCATGAGCTGAAAGCACTGTATTAACCTGCTTTGACGAGATTAGTTCACGTGGTCTTCCAGGTGATTTTAATGCTGGTTAAATTACCTGTTCGCCGATAGTGCTCCCAGAGTTGATTGACCCTTCCTGGTGTAACCTTTTGAATCAAGGCAAGCTGAACAGTGCTGAGGTCGCCTCGTTCCTTATGTCGAATAATCCACTTGATTTTCTCTGGAGTAAGTTTGGCCATGCATCCTTTATAAAAATAATGGGGAAATAGTTTCAGGATAACACAAATCTCTATGAATGAAGAAAAAACTTTGTACTTCTTTAGCTTTTATTTTACCTCTTTCTTTAAGTTCACTTAAAATCCAATCCAAGCAGTCTCCTTCGGATTTGCTTCGGATTTGCTTCGGATTTGCTTCGGATTTGCCTATAAAAACCCACACTAAAATAAGTTCCAATCTCAAATTTTATTTTTGAGCCGTTTTCTTTCATTAATTTTCTTATTCTTCTTATACCAGAGTCCGCTTTTTCCACTAAACCAATCCTATGAACAAGGTCTACGAGTATCGGATTTCTCTGAGCGCTTCTTTTTCCTAATTCTTCTTCAGGAAATAATAGCTTTCCCGGATTTACAATCTCTACTTTTTACACAGACAGCACTTTTTACACAAAGCCGGTCAGAACGCAAAGTTTATACTGTCAAATTACGAACCGCTGATTATATATCTACTACCCGAACTCAAAAAGCGAAATCTGCTTTGACCTGTCACCTTTCATCTGCTTTCTCAGTCTATCATGAGTTATCCTCAGGGAAAGCTGATAAATTTCCTTTGCTCTGTCTTTACTCTTAACAAACAGCTCAATATCCTTCAGGTCAAACTCCAGTTCAGAGGCCAGCCTTGCAGCCATCTCGGTACTCTTCATAATTCTTTCAGCAAGAGGTATAAACTCGTCTGTGATGACTTTCAGTGAGGCATGAATCTTATTGGAGTAGCCCTCTCTTCCCTGTAGTCTGAGAGCCATCTCCCTGGTTTTCTGTCTTGACTTTTTTGTTTTTGCCAGCATAACAAAGACTTTGGGGTAGCTATATCTTGTAAAGCCTTTGTACCTGGATTTCTTGGCCTTCGCCACTCCGGCACTCATTAAATCCATAGCATATTTGACTAAAGCCCAGTCCTGCCGTTTTCTTATTCTTCCCATGAAAACATCAGCCCTTGACAGAAAGTTCATAGCCCTTGAAAGGTCTTCGCTATTTTTATACTCCATGGGAACATTTTCCACAAGCCACTTCAGCACTGTGTCCGGGTCTTCCTCACTATCTCTCAGTGCCTCTCTTGCCCTGTCAATACTCTCAGTTTTCAGAATTCTTGCCAGAACATCAAAAATCTTCACCTGGCTGTCACGCATCTTGAGGTAGGCTACATCTTCAACCCCAAACTTGCTCTTTCCCTGAGCCACAGCCTGCATGTCATTTATAGAAGCTCTCATGTCTCCACCAGAGTTGGCTGCAATAATCCTTAAAGCCTTTTCATCAGTCTTAATCCCCTCTTTTTTTGCTATCTCCTTGAGAACATGCACAATGGTTCTCTCTGTAATCCTTCTGAATTCAACCATTAAAGTAAGTTTTCTGAACTCTGCCGAGATTTTCCAGGGGTCATTGGCTATGAGTACTATAGGATAGGGGCTGACCTTTATGAGCTTAATCAGAGCGGCTAAGCCCCCATACTCAGCTCTGCCGTGAATTCCATCCACCTCATCTAGAACTATAACCTTACCTTTCTTTTCCTTATAGAGTCCCCCTGACTTTGTGGCATTTCCCACAACTCTGTTTATCACATCTTTTGTTCTGAAGTCACTGGCATTCAGCTCAATTATATCCGAGTTCAACTCTCTTGCTATGGCATAGGCGCAGGAGGTTTTTCCAACGCCGGCAGGCCCATATAAAAGAATTGCTCTCTTCTCCGGCCTACCTCCTTCCCATTTATCCAGCCAGGACATAATAGTTTTAATAGCACCAGGATTGCCTGCAATCTCCTCAAGCCTTCTCGGTCTGTGCTTTTCAACCCATGTCAGCAATTCTATCAGCCTCCTGCACCAGCTTTCTTACACTGGCGAGAGCTTCCTCAATTTCCCTATAACTTATACCCTCTTCTGATTTCAACGCCTTCAGATGAAGCACCTTAACTGTTTCAATCACTTCCACAAGATAGTCCCATGCCATGGTCTGCTCAACCACCGCCTTAACATTATCAAGAATATGAACCTTATCTTCCCTGTGTGTTACAGCCTCAAACTCTTCCCGTGTCATGACTCTGGGCACGAGTATTTCTTTAACAACCAGATAAACAACATAATTTAAATTTGTTGCCACATCCAGTTTTGCAAAGAAATCATCTTCAAGTATGCTTTCAAGATACTCTAACTCCTCTTCAGCCTTCATCACTATTATTTTTCACTGCTCATTAATACTTTTTTGCTTCTAACTCTGCAGAGGTTACATGATTAAATCCTGAATATGAGGAAGACAAATAACAACCTCTCCACAGGCGAACTGAGTAAAGGATGCAAACAGTGCATGAAGGGAGAGAAACTTGTTCTATTTATTTCCGGTATATGCAATATGGAGTGCATCTACTGCCCACTCTCCGAAGAGAGGCGGGACAGAAATCTTATCTGGGCAAATGAGAGAGCAGTTACAAACTTCAGAGAAGTTCTTCAGGAAGCAGATGCCATGCATGCTGGCGGTGCGGGAATTACAGGAGGTGACCCCCTGCTCAGTCTGTCAAAAACACTTGAATACACAGAAGCTCTGAAGAAAGAATTTGGCACAGATTTTCATCTTCATCTTTATACGGCCCAGCCAGTACATGAACAGGTCATCAAAAAGCTGTATATGGCAGGAGTGGACGAGATAAGGTTTCACATAACAGATAAAAACAGAGGTTCAATATGGAATACAATAGAGGCTGCTTCAAAAGTTTACAGGAGTTTCGGTGTGGAGATTCCAGCTGTACCTGGAAAAGCTGAAAAAATTAAGGAGATAGCTCTCAGGATAAACAGCCTTGGAGGTTTTTTGAATCTCAACGAACTGGAGTTCTCTCATACAAACGCAGAGAAACTGCTGTCTGAAGGATACAATCTTAAGGGTGAGGAGAGTTATGCTGCTGAAGGGAGTGAAGAAGCTGCCTTGGAAGTTCTGAATTTTGCCGAGGAAAACTCTCTAAGAGTGCATTTCTGCACATCAGAATTTAAAGATTCAGTCCAGCTGAAGAATAGACTTCTACGTACAGCCCTGCGAAATGCAAAAGATTATGAGGAAGTTATAGAGGACGGACTGCTCCTCAAAGGTGTAATTATCAGTATGAAAGGCAGCTATATTGAGCTAATTTCCTATCTCAGAGAAAAATTTGATATTCCAGAGAATCTTATAACATTCGATGAGGAGAAGGGTAGAATTGAAACCACCCGCGAAATAGCCGAGGCACTTTCAAAGATATATAGAAGCCCTAATCTAAAATATTATATTGTCGAAGAGTACCCTACCAGCAACAGGCTGGAAACAGAACTCATACCTCTGTAATTTCGATACTCACGAAAACGGAATACCGCTTTCATTCACTATGAGTACATCCTTAACAGCCTTTACAGCTTTGAAAGGTATAAGAAGCTCGCCATTATCACTGAGTCTGAAGCGCTTTACGTCAATATCCTTCCCAGGTTTTACTATGAGCATTGTAACCTTGCCACCAGTAGTTTCTACTGAAATATCAGACAGCATTCCTATAATTGTACCTCTGTCACTAACCACATTCCTGCCTATTAAATCCCTTCCTGCTACCTTGTCTGCCATAAGCCTACCTCCATACTAAATTTTACTGTGCACTACTTAAAGTTTAGCCTGTCCCTGAGTGCCCTGATTAAATCTGTCACACTTATTATTCCCTCAGGCTTCTCGCCAGATGAGTTATTGGAGACAAAGAGCCTGCTCACTCTATTTTTCTTTATAAATTCAGCTGCCTCTTTAAGGCTGGCTTCCAGAGAAACATAGAATATGTCTCTGCTCATAACCTCCTTAAGCTTTGTATCAATAGGTTTACCTCTGCTAAGAAGCAGGAGAAGGTCAGTGTCAGTAAAAACCCCTGTTTCGCCGCTCTCTGAAGTGACAAAAAGTCCTGATACGCCCTCTTCAGTCATCATCTGGCAGGCCTGCTTCACAGTAGCATTTTCATCAGCAGTTATAACTACAGAAGTCATATAATCTTTAACCTTACTCAATTATACCCTCTCCTACGGCTCTAACAATATCGGAAGAAGAAACTATTCCAACAGGGCAGAGAACAATATCCTTGCTCAAAGTTCTCGGCTCAGCCTTTTTTTCCTTTACAACAAATATACGATGTATCATATTTTCTGCCATTTTCCTTATAGCTTCTGAAAGCTCCTCATCAGGATATGTAACTATGGAGAAGGGCATCATTATATCCCTGACACTGAGATTTTTGATATCCTTCCCTGTCGCAAAGGCATCTATAATATCGGAGTCGCTCACAACACCCTGAATATCTCCGAATTCATCCACAACACCCAGACCTGATACCTGATACCTGGCCATAATTTCAAGCACTTCCGCAAGACTTGTGCTTTCTTCCACAGTATATACTCCCTTTGTCATTATGTCAGTAACTTTCATTTTCATCCCCCATATTCAATGAAAAAACCTTTCTCACTCCTTCAATTCCTGAGATTTTCTCAATAACTTCCTTCTTCACCTTATGGTCAATAAATATTATCATAAGCTGGGTCTCGCTCTTCTCCTTCCTGCCGACCTGCATCGCTCCAATATTTATGCCCTGCTCACCGAGTAAAGTCGAAACTCCGCCTATCATACCCGGCTTATCCTCATGGTGCACAACAAGCATTCTTCCTTTTGGTACCACTTCAACTGAGTAGCCATTCACACTCACTATCTTTGTCTCAATCCCGTAGCTTGAGCCTTCTAAAACAGTCTCTTCCAAATCAGTTTTCACCCTGAGCATAATCATATTGTCATATTTTCCTGCATCCTCTCTCTTTCCCTCTGTAATCCTTATATCCCTGTTCTTTGCCACAACAGGTGCATTGAGAAGATTTACACTCTCACTGAGTATCTCATTGAGAAGTCCTTTAAGAATTGCATTTGTTAAAATATCTTTCTGATTCTCCTCTGCAAGAGTACCGCAGTATACCACTTCGACATCCTTTATCCTGCCCTCAACCATCTGAATAGCAAAAGTGCCGAGAGTTTCAGCCAGATTAATGTGGTGCTTCAACCTGTTAAGCACCTCAGGAGATAACCTCGGCATATTTACAACATTCAGGGGTGGCTCGCCTCTGAGAACTTTGAGAACCTCTTCACAGGCAATTGTCGAAGCAAAGCGCTGAGCCTCTTCCGTACTTGCTCCCAGATGTGGCGTACCTATGAAATTATCAATCTCGAGGAGAGGATTTCCAAAAGGCGGCTCCTTTTCAAATACATCAAGAGCAGCTCCACCAACTTTTCCAGATTTTAAAGCTTCATAAAGTGCCATTTCATCAATAATCCCACCTCTCGCTGCATTTATCAAATAAACACCCTTTTTTATCTTATCAAAGGCATCTTTATTAATCAAATGCTTCGTATGTTCAGTCATAGGCACATGAAGAGTGATAAAATCACTATTCTTATAAACTTCGTCAACACTCTCAGCTATTTCAACGCCTATCTCCTGGGCAATACTCTTTGATATATATGGGTCATAGGCAATGCACTTCATCTCAAAAGCCTTTGCCTTCTTAACAACCTGCGAACCTATTCTACCCATACCTATAATACCGAGAGTTTTTCCACGAAGCTCTATACCCAGAAACTTCTTTTTCTCCCATTTTTCTGCCTTTATCGAGGCATTGGCCTGAGGAATATTTCTTGCCAGAGATATCATAAGCCCCATGGTAAGTTCAGCTACAGTTATTGAAGAGGCTGTTGGAGCATTGACAATAATCACTCCCTTTTCGGTTGCATATTTCACATCAATATTATCAACACCCACGCCCGCCCTTCCTATTACTTTTAGTTTTTCGGCTGCTTCCAGAACATCTCTTGTAACCTTAGTGGCACTTCTAACCACAAGAGCATCCTTATCTTTAATTCTGTCTATTAATTCCTCCTTATCTAGCCCGATGGCAACCTCAACTTCAGCTTCCTTTTTCAAAAGCTCTATACCAGCCCCATGTATCTGATCACTTACCAGAACCTTCATCCTAATACCTCACAAACTATACAGTTAATTTCTGGGCAAGAGTATTTAAATACTCTAGTTGACAACTTTTTTCCGGTGGTCTATTTTCACTTTTCCCACGCTCTCGGCAAACCTTCATATAACCACCATTAAATCTTTAATTATTAATGTTCAAAGTTGTAGGAGTACCGACAAAACTTAATTCCGTGTTCGAAGAATTCAGGGATGAATTCACCAAATCGAGTTATCAATCCTTTACTCAGCTTACCGGTGCTATAATTGTAACAGAAAGGTCTAGGACGGTGAGAAGGTTGCA
>BDTY01000101.1 GCA_002897955.1 archaeon BMS3Bbin15 | reverse complement strand
AAGGATGAGAAGAAAGCCAGAATGAGTATTCACTATGCCCTTGAAGCAGAGAAAATTCATGCAGAGCTCTATTCAAAAGCAGAGGAAGCTGCTCAGGAAGAAAAAGATTTTGAAGTTGAAAAGGTAAACATATGCCCCAAATGCGGGTACACTGTTATAGGAGATGCACCTGACCACTGTCCTGTATGCGGAGCAAAAAAAGACAAATTTAAAGAGTTTTAGGAGGGAAAAATAATGGTAGAATTTTCACTTAAAGGTGTTAATGAAGCAGAAAACCCTGAAAATATGACTGACCTTGAAAAGAAACATACGCCAGTAATGCACATTCCAGATAATATCAAGGCTGGAGAACCATTCAGCGTAAAAGTAAATACCGGAGAACTTCTGAAGCATCCAAATGAGCTCACTCATTATATAAACTGGATTGCTCTATACGATAACCAGTATACCTTTCTGGGTATGACAACTCTGGCTCCCGTTGTGAGCAGCCCCAGGGTCAGATTCACAATCACTCTTGATGAGCCCACAACTCTCAGAGCTTTTTCTTTCTGTAACCTTCATGGTCTCTGGCAGGGTAAAAAAGAAGTCAGGTTTTAGGTGATATTATGAAAACACAGGAAATAAAGCCAGGCATACACTGGGTTGGGGCAATAGACTGGAATATAAGAGATTTTCATGGATATATTACTCCAAGAGGCACAACATATAACAATTTCCTTGTAATGGACAGGAAGATAAGCCTTGTGGATACTGTAAAGTCTGAATTCTCTGATGTGATGTTCGAAAGGATAAAGCGTCTGACCAATCCAGAGAAGATAGAAGTAGGTATTTGCAATCATGCTGAAATGGACCATGCCGGCTCCTGGGATAAAATTATGCGTGTGGCAAAGAATATGACACTCTACACAACTGAGAGAGGAAAGGAGGGTCTTGATAAACACTTTGACACCACAGGATGGGATATACAGGTTGTTAAAACTGGAGATGAAATAAAAACAGGTGAAAAAACATTTCAGTTTATAGAGACACCCATGCTCCACTGGCCAGACAGTATGATGACTTATATACCGGAGGATAAGCTTCTAATATCTCAGGACGCCTTCGGACAGCACTGGGCTCAGGCAGTTCTCTTCGACGACAAAGTACCTCAGGAAGATCTTGAAGAGGCAATAATTGATTACTATGCAAATATTCTGATGCCTTTTGGAAATCTTATAAAGGCAAAAATAGCCGAGATTCAGAAGCTTGGGCTTGAGATAGATATGATTGCACCTGACCATGGAGTTATCTGGAGAAAAAATCCCGGGAAAGTTTTGAATATGTACCTCGACATGGCAAATGGTAAAGCAGAGGAAGGCGTGGTCATAGTTTACGATACCATGTGGCACTCCACTGAAATGATGAGCAGAGGAATACAGGATGGCATTGTCGATGAAGGCATGTATGTGGAGGTTTTAAAGTTAAGAGAGACAGCCAGGAGTACAGCAATTAAAGAGTTCTGGAAATACAGAGGTATTCTTGTTGGAACTCCCACATTAAATAATCTGATGTTCCCGACTATTGCAGAGTTTCTTCATAGTCTCAGAGGTTTGAGGCCAAGTGGAAGAATAGCGGGTGCATTCGGCAGCTATGGCTGGGGCGGAGGTGCTGTAAGCGAAGCTCTCAATGTGCTGAAATCCATGAAACTTGAAGTTGTTGAACCCGGATTTGAACTAAAATACCAGCCGAATGAAGAGAACTACAGGGCTGGTTATAAGTTTGGCAAGCTCTTTGCCCAAAAGGTTAGGGAGTACCACAGGAAATTTGAATAGGAAGTGATATTATAGCCAAGTATAGATGCACTGTATGTGGATATATTTATGATGAGGATAATGAAAACAAACCTTTTGATGAGTTGCCAGACAGCTGGCACTGTCCTGTATGCAATGCTCCCAAGGATGCCTTTGAAAAGATGGAATAATCCTCTTCTTTCATTTTATTCTGAAACCAGACAGGCATACTAAAGACCCTTGACGAGAGAAGTCATAACAAGTTTGCCGTGCTTGACTCCACGTGAACTTATTAATATATCTGAAATTTTCTTGATATCCTTTGTTTTTCCCATGAGCACAAGAACTTCCATACAGTTATGCTCATCAAGATGAACATGCATGCTTGAAACTATATTCCCATGAAAATGGTGCTGCATATCTGTGAGTTTATCATTCACTCCTCTAACAGCATGGTCATAGACTATAGTCAGAGAAGCTATTGCCTCCTTCTCAGATGCCTTCCATTCCTCCTGTACAATCATATCCCTTATTAAGTCTCTTATCGCCTCTGAACGGTTTGTATATCCTTTTTTTTCAATTATTTTGTTGAATCTCTCAAAGAGAGTCGGGCTCATTGAAACTCCAAATCTAACCAGGTCGTTCATACTATCACCTGATTAATATGTATTATACGTGTTATTTTAATATTCCTGTTGTGTCACTCAACCTGAAACATTTATTAATGAGGCATAGCGTTGCTCAAATAGCAGGCTAAAATTTCACAATTAATGCATATCCTCAAATAAGGTTAGTTCTCAAAAGGAGTTCTCTATCTTCAAGGATATCACCAGAAGGCCCATCGGCAACCAGAGTATGTTCTTCACTCAACACAATAAAGCGGTCTGCAATAGATGTCACTGTTTGCATGTCATGGGTTGCTGTTATAATAGTTTTACCTATTTTATTGAGTTCGTTTAAAAGAGTTATAAACCATTTTTTTGTTTTTGGGTCAAGGTTACTTGTGGGTTCATCAAGAAGCAATACATCAGGGTTAACTACAAGGATAGTGGCAATAGCTACCTTCTTCCTCTCACCACCACTCAGTTGATAGGGTGACCTGTCTACAAGGTCTCCTATATCGAGCATGTCAAGTACATCTCCAACCCTTTTTCTGACTTCATCTTTCCCCATATCGAGCTGAAGTGGTCCAAATGCAATTTCATCAAATACAGTGGGAGAGAATAGCTGAATATCAGGATTTTGAAATAAAAGGCCCACTTTCTTCCGGAAATATCTGGTAAAATCCCCGCTGTCGTCAATTTCTTTTTCAGTGAGTGCTCTGCCAAAAGCCTTTATCGAACCGGAAGTCGGAAAATTCAGGGCATCCATGAGTTTGAGAAGAGTAGATTTTCCCGCTCCATTTGCACCTAAAATTGCAATTCTCTCACCCTGTACCACCTTCAGGCTTATATTTTTCAGAGCGTTAAATCGACCCAGATATGAATAGCTAACATTGTTCAATTCAAACAGTATTTTATTGTACATTATTTACCTCCATTCATCATATTATCATATAATTACTGACTAAAAGTGTTAAACACAGCAATGCTGATAACGATACCCATAAATAATCTTTTCTTGAGATTTTAAAAAAATTAAGAGTTTTTACCTCGCCAGTGTATCCTCTTGATAGCATAGCAGAATATACATCCTCGCTAATCTTCAGGGATTTCATAAACAGATATCCAATTCGTGAAGCAACCCAGCCCTGTTCCTTCCCTGTATTCATCATTCTTATAGTACGGCTCTTTCTGGCGATGTGCATATCCTGAACCATCCTTATCAGAAGGAAGATATAGATGTAGGTCATGCCAACAATCAAGATGAAAATATTGGGTATCTTCAGTACCTGCAACGATTTCAGAAGCTCTGCCCATTTTGTTGTTAAAACAAGAAGAACTGCCAGGGAAACGGTAGTTGCAACCCTTAAAACAAAAAGTGTACTGCCCAGGATTCCAGGTCTGGTTATGCTCAGGGAGTGAAATGCCCATGGGCCGATATAAAATCCATGATTTATTATTGCAAATACTGGTTCTCCTGGGGTAATCAAATTAAAGATTGCAGGAATTGCAATCACTCCTGTAAATATAGGGATAAACAACCATACACGCTTAATAAAAAATGTTAATTTAATTTTGGAAAGATATGCGAGCAGAAGAGTAAAAAGATAAACAACAAAAATAATTGATATGTGTTCAAGAAAGGTTACTGTTATTAGTAATGCCAGAAGACTCACAAGCTTTACTCTGGTGTCCAGGCTTTGAAGCAGTCCCTGCTTTTTTGCATATTTTTCAGAGAAAACTGAGTCTTCAAGAAGTTCACTGACCCGGTTTAATGTCTTCCCTAAAAAATTGTTTCTTTTTCTTCTGCCTGATAAATAAAAAGGAGGGTTTGCCTGTTCTCTTTCTTTTAGCCACCCGGGGAGTTCCATACTAAGAAGCCTCGCCAGCTGACAGGAATCTTCCAAGAAGGAGGGTTACGGCAGCTATCAGAGATATTCCAACCACTCCCGAGATTATGTAGGCAATGGCATGATGGAGCGGGCCATTCCATCCAGGAATGCTATAATCTGGCATGACAGCATTCCATAAACCGTCCAGTTTTTCCATTCCAGCCGGAATATAGTTTCCATGGTAAGACCCTGCTTTTTGAAGTTCATGAGCACCCCATTCACCCCAGGCGCCAGCCGGGCCCAGATTCAGCCAGTCAGCCAGAAGCCCAAGAGGGGAAAGCACAACCAGTATAGCTATGCCAATCCATAGTTTTTTTATAGTTTCTTTTCTCATTTTATCACCTCTACATTCATTTCCTGCTCAATCAAAGATTTATCGGCAGATTGTAGGTATTTAACAACAAGGGCTGTTATAATCATCTCTACAAACCCAAAGAATAACAGGTGTCCAATAGCCATGGCAGGAATGGTAACTGTCAATGGATATGGACAATACAGAGCCTGACCGCTGGCTGTGTGGTAGAGATAGGGCTGGATTCCCAGTTCAATCCCCACAATTATTGCCGCTGCATTGATTCCAATGTAAGCACCGATACCGGCAGTAATCCAGCGCCTTGAAGAGTCAACAGGAGAATTTTCAGCAAGCCATTTATAGGTGTAGTATCCTATAAAAGGTAAAATTAAGCCCATATTAAAACAATTGGCACCAAGCGTAGTAATACCGCCGTCTCCAAAGAAGAGTGCCTGTATTACAAGGGCTATTGAAACCGCAATGAGAGCTGCCCAGGGACCAAGTACAATTGCAATCAGTGTTCCTCCAACTGCATGACCTGTCGTACCGCCCGGAATAGGTACATTGAACATCATAATAACAAAACTGAAAGCAGCGCCCAGAGCTAATAACGGCACCTGCCTTTTTTTCAGAGTTCTTTTCAATTTTCGGGCTGCAATTATCCATATTGGAATCATAACAAGCCATAGGGCAATATAAGTTATCGGGCCAAGATATCCATCAGGTATATGTATAAAATCACCTCCTACATTGTAACACGTTTTTAAAAAAAGTAATATTACGGGTATATAAATCTTTTGATTTGAAAGTATCTCATAATAAAAATCTGGCAATGGCATTAAATAGACCGCAAAATTAATATATGATTATCGCCCATTATTTATTGGGTGATGTGTTATGGCGAGACCGCGGAGTAAGATTGAAATTACCTGTCAAAATTTGAAATGTAGATACTTTCTGAAGGAACAGGGAAAGGACATTGTTAAGCGTGGGAAGAATAGGGCAGGGCATCAGCAATACTACT
>BDTY01000100.1 GCA_002897955.1 archaeon BMS3Bbin15 | reverse complement strand
TGGGTTAGAATCGTAACTAAAGTGGGAGAAGTAATCAATACAAATATTAAGAATGTGGAGGTGTTGAAATATGGAAAAGGAATACAATGGGACTGAAGCCGATTCATCCCCTCCCTTACGGAAGGGGTCTTCTCAGCTATTAGATAAAAATATAGGTGTGCATTCACCTGATTATAATCATTGAGAGATAATCAACATTCCCTTCACCTATTTCCTCCAATCTTTTCGCTCTGAAGCCCTCACCTCCGCACCTGCTCATAAAAAGGGCTCTATCCTCGAGGCCAAGCTCCTTAATCTTGTCCACAATCTTATTATAATTTCTTGAAACCTTCATAAGTACTACAGTATCAAACTCTTCAGCTATATGCTCAAGATTCTCTAATCCATAGGCAGCAGGGATAACAGCCAGCTTCTCATCGCCTGCTACAAGAGTGATTCTGCGGGAAGCAGAACACGAACTTATACTTGTTACTCCAGGAATAACTTCAATATCAATCCCGAGGTCTAAAATTCTGGGCATGAGATAGCTGAATGTTGAGTAGAAAAGTGGGTCACCAAGAGTTATAAATGCTCCTTCACTGCTATCCTTCAGAGCTTCTTCAACAGCTTTTGAAGCTATATCCCAGTGCTCTTCCAGCTTTCTTTTATCTTTTGTCATGGGAAAATAAAGCTTGACAATCCTGAAATCCTTATTAATGGCCTTCTTCACAATGTCTAGGGCAATACATACACCTGCACCTGATTTAGGTACAAAAAGGATCTCAACTCTCTCAAGAATCTTCAATGCTTTTAATGTCATAAGCTCCGGGTCACCAGGCCCAACACCTATTCCATAAAGTTTTGGCATAAGGTTATTATAAATAAAGAGAATATATCTTTTTCTATGAGAAACTTGAGCCTGAAAGAAGGAGTTCTGATTTTTATTGCCACCTATATTATCGCCTATGGTCTGGGTTTAAACGTGATAAGAAATGTTGGCATAAATAATATGAAAGAATATTTTAACTCCTATACCTTTCTGGCTGTTCAGAGTTTCTTTTCTCTTACTCTTATTACACTCACATACCTTGCGATGAGAAGGAGAAAAATAAAACTCGGAAAGCTTTTAAAGGTAAGCAAGCACAACCTTTTCCTCGGTTTTGGTCTTGCAGTTCTTCTTCTTGTACTTGAACATGGTGTTACCTCGGTTACAGACAGGTTTATAGGCCCCAGTGAAACCCAAGAGATTTTCCTGAAGGCTACAACAACATCCATAAAGAGCTTCTTCCTTCTATTCTTTATTGGAGCGGTAATAGCTCCTGTAAGTGAAGAAGTATACTTCAGGGGATATATGTTCGGTGCCATGAGAAGAAAGCTTTCCATAGGTCCGGCTGCCATACTTAATGGTATTTATTTTGGTGCTGCCCATCTGGATGTATCATCCTTTATAGCTATTTCCATTCTAGGGGCTATTCTGGCTTATACCTATGAAAAGAAAGATTCACTGTTTATTGTCATAATTGCTCATGCTTCTCTGAATGCTACAGCCATTTTAGCTGCCTTTCTTGGTTATAATTTCTGAAGAAACAATATTTATTTACTATCCCCGGAATCGCTGTACATTGCTGCAAAGGGATTGTGTGATATCGGGGCTATTTTTGTAAACTCAGATTTCAGAATCTCAGCTGCATCAAGACCAAAATATGAGCAAAATTCTCTGACATTCTCCTCTATAATCTTCCTGTCGTTCTCATCAATTTCTTTAATGTTTGCAGAATATCCAAGCTTATCTTTGGTGACACCTCCCCTTATATAAATAGCTCCGCCATGAATTCCGGTCCCTATCCAGTCTCCGACGATATCCTCTATCTCAGGGCGCTTTTCAAGACCGAGGATTATAATTCTACCTCCTGCCATATATTCACCCAGAAAGTCTCCAGCAGTGGCACCCACAACTATAACAGGTATCTGCTCCTTATACTCCTTCATGTGAATACCAACACGGTAGCCTACCTCGCCTTTCACAAAAATCTTACCTCCGCGCATGCTGTGGCCTATAATATCGGTGCCCGAACCATGCACTATAATTTTACCCTCGTTCATTGTATTCCCTGCACCATCCTGTACATTTCCATGAATAACCATAGTTGGGCCATTGGCAAAGACTCCAAGGTCGTCACCGGCAGTGCCGTAAATCTCAATATAATAATCCCCTCTCAGACCATCGGCAATAAACCTCTGACCGTTTACATTGAGAAGCCTGAACTTTTTTGCACCATTGCGAATAAGCTCATTTATAAGCTCATTGAGCTCTCTATAATATATCCCCCTGGCATCTATTACAACAAAGTCTTCCTCTTCCCTGATTATCTTCTTAAACTCCTGAAGCATTTCTACCACCCTGCTGGTCTAACACCGAGAATTTCAAGGTCAATCTCATTCAGACCCACACCTCTCAGCCTGTCTCTGTTTCCTCTGAGGCTCTCAATAGAATTCAAACCCAGTGCCCCGAGAATCTCTTTAAGTTCATGACTCCAGGCTTCAAGAAGGTTAGCTGCTCTTTTTGCTCCTTCGTCAGGGTTCAGGCGCTTTCTCAGCTCAGGAATCTGTGTTGCAATTCCCCAGGGGCACTTGCCTGTATAACACTTCTTGCACACTGTGCATCCCATGGCAACCAGCGCGCCAGTACCAATATAAATAGCATCTGCGCCCAGAGCTATTGCTTTTGCAACGTCTGCACTGCACCTTATTCCACCACTTGCTATAATACTGCCCCAGTGTCTTATTCCCTCTTCTCTGAGCCTTCTGTCAACACTTGCAATAGCTACCTCCAGAGGTATTCCATGGTGGTCTCTGTGTACCTGTGGTGCTGCTCCTGTACCGCCTCTGAAGCCATCCAGAACAACAGCATCTGCTCCAGCTCTAATCACACCGACAGCTATAGGGGCAACATTGTGCACAGCAGCAATTTTTACAAATACAGGTTTTTTATACCTTGTAGCCTCTTTCAAAGCATATATCAACCTTGATAGGTCTTCAATACTGTATATGTCATGATGAGGTGCAGGTGAAATAGCATCACTGCCTTCTGGAATCATTCTTGTCTCAGAAATTTCTCTGGTCACCTTTTTTCCAGGTAGATGCCCCCCTATACCTGGCTTTCCACCCTGACCTATCTTTATCTCAATTGCAGCCCCTCTCTTAAGGTACTCCTCATGGACAGCAAATCTTCCAGATGCAACCTGAGTTATGATGTTGTCAGCATATTGGTACAGGTCTTTATGCATGCCTCCTTCACCAGTGCCCATAAAGGTTCCAATTTTACTGGCAGCCCTTGCCATGCTAAGCTGAGCTTCAATGCTTATACTGCCATAGCTCATATGTGCAAACATTATAGGCGTTTCAAGCTTTAAATTCGGAGCGATTTCTGTTTTAAGGCTTGTTCCGCTGTCCTCTTCAAGATCAAACCTCTCCGACTTTCTACCTATGAATGTTCTTAGTTCCATGGGTTCTCTGAGAGGGTCTATACTTGGATTTGTGACCTGACAGGCATCAAGCACAAGATGGTCGAAGTAGCTCATATATGGCACTTCGTTCCCCATAGCTGTCAGAATAACCCCTCCAGTTTCTGCCTGCATCTTTATATCCTTTCTAACTTTATTAGTCCATACAGGATGAGGAGAATACTCCATTCTGCTCTTTTCTATATTTATTGCCTTGACCGGGCACATGGCTGCACACCGTAAGCAGCCGACACATTTCTCGTGATGCCTCTTCCACAGCTCCTTCTTCCTGTCATATTCATGCACATCAAAGGAGCACTCTATTATGCACCTCATACAATTTATGCAAAGCTCTCTGTCAACTCTGACATAGAAGTCTGGAGGAAAATTTTTCCAAACCATAAAATCACCTTAATGTATAATCTCTTCCTTTACATCGTCGTTCAATCTGGCAATAACCGGGTTACCTGCCCTGGGAGCCCAGAGCCTGTCCAGCTCGGGGGATATCTCTCTTATAGCAGCCTCTTCACTTGCGAGATACACAAAATCTTCCCTTTTTCCTGCCATGAGAGGTCTCAATTTTATTCTGTCGTTCAGCCCTATCATAGTCTCAGCATTGGTCACTATTATCGCAAAGGGGCCATTTAGCATTGCAGGAGCATATGTCATTCTCAGGGTTGTAAGCTTTGTCTTCATAGGCTCCGGCATTCTATCAATCTGACTCCAGAAGGGTGGCGTCAGGGCCGTTGCAGCAGTTTTAATACTCAGTTTCTGCTTTCTCACCAGAAGGTCAAAGAGATAAGCAACAACTTCGGTATCTGTTAAAAGCCTGCATTTGTAGCCGAAGCTCTCAAGATATCGCCTGTTTGTGCCATAACTGCTTATCTCGCCATTGTGTACAACACACCAGTCGAGTATGTTGAAGGGATGTGCACCGCCCCACCATCCTGGTGTATTTGTGGGAAATCTTCCGTGGGTAATCCATGAGTAGGCATTATATTTCTCAATTTTGAATAGTCTTGCCACATCCTGGGGCATACCTGCTGCCTTGAAAACACCCATATTTTTACCGCTGCTTGCAACAAAGGCACCATCAATTTCATCATTAATTGTGAAAACAGTATCAATTATATAATCTTGCTCACGCTTCAGATAATCAGCCTTATTTTTGAATTTATGAGGTACTTCAACAAAATAGCGCCATACTATTTGCTCTCTGGGAATCTCCTTTATATTCCTCATTGGCACCTCTTCATCCTTGATTATAGCTACTCTGTTTTTCAGGAACTCTTCTGTAACCTCCTTTGCCTCTTCATCTTCAAAGAAGAGATGAAATGCATAATACTCTCTGTACTTCGGATATATACCATAGGCAGCAAATCCCCCTCCTCTTCCATCATACCTGTCCTTCATCATTGCCGCCATTACAGTAATATCTCTTCCAGATATCCTTTTTCCTGTTAGATTGAATATTCCACCTAATCCACACATAATAATTCCTCTTGGGTCTGATATAAATTAATAATTAGTAACAATTTATCAAATTTGGGGCAATAAAACCCACCTTTTTTAAGGGTGGGATGAATTGCTAATTTCCATCTTTTTTAAAATTGGATTCCTTTCCCATATTTTACCAACTCCACTTTCTTAATATTTACATTAATAATCTTATTTGCTTTAGTTAAAGATATTAATCTAACCCATTTACCATAATTGAATACTCCTTTTACTCTGAATAAAGATTTAATATATTTTACTAAATCGTCAGGCTGTAATTTATATCTCTGTCGTCTGATAGAAGGTTTAAAACCTTTTCTATTTGTCTGAATACTCCTATTATTCCTTCTGGTTTGTGTGGTCATATATGGTACACTTCTGCTCTGGGTTGTTCCACCAGCAATTACAAAAGCATCATTTATATGAGATTTTTCCAATTTCATCTTAATC
>BDTY01000099.1 GCA_002897955.1 archaeon BMS3Bbin15 | reverse complement strand
AAAACTTGAAAAGGGAGTGGCAAGGAATCCGATGAAAAATGCCAATCCGTCAACGGCTCATATGTTTATTGTGAATCCATTCAAAAAGGTGGCTATGGCAAAACTATTCTCAACACATCCGCCAACTGAGGAGAGAATTAAAAGATTGAAAAAGATGTTCTATTAGAATCTATGCCATATACACAAGCTTCTCAAGTTCTCTGCTTTCATACCTTCTTAAAAACTGCTCATAACTCTTTATCATCTCAGGTGTTGTGCTTGGCCTTACATGTTTGAGAGCTTTCTTGAAGTGTCTTCTCTCCACATTCTTGTCATCCAGATTTTCATTCTCATTCTTTATAGCCTCTTTCATGGCCAGTAGAGCAGCTTCCCTGCATAGAGCCTCTATATCTGCACCTGAGAAGCTTTCTGTCTCTTTTGCAAGCTCTTTGAGATTAACATCATCTTTAAGTGGCATGCCTCTCGTATGAACCTTAAATATCTCTCTTCTTGCCTTCTCATCTGGGGCCTGGACAAGTAGAATCTTGTCAAATCTTCCAGGCCTTATAAGAGCAGGGTCAAGGATATCCGGTCTGTTTGTTGCTGCTATTATAAGTACATTGTGAAGCTCTTCGAGACCATCCATCTCAGTTAGAAGCTGATTCAACACTCTCTCACTTACCCTTGTTCCAGCCTCAACACTTCTTGTACTTGCTATTGCATCTATCTCATCAAAGAAGACGACTGTTGGTGCGGCATGCTTTGCTTTTTTGAATATCTCTCTCATTGTTTTTTCACTTTCACCAACCCATTTGCTGAGAACTTCAGGGCCTTTGACATTTATAAAGTTGGCATCTGTCTCATTTGCCACTGCTTTTGCAAGCATTGTTTTACCTGTGCCAGGTGGGCCAAAAAGAAGAATACCTTTGGTTGGCTTGATTCCCAGCTTAACAAAAGCTTCGGGATATTTTATTGGCCATTCAACAGCTTCCCTGAGCTTAGCTTTGATATCTGAAAGACCACCTATATCTTCCCATTTTATATTGGGCACTTCAACATAAACTTCTCTCAAAGCACTGGGTTCTATGGATTTCCAGGCTTCTTTGAAATCCTCCTTTGTTACCTCAAGGCTTTCAAGTATATCCGGAGGCACTGTCTCCTCTTCAAGGTCAATTTCTGGAAGGATTCTTCTGAGAGTGTTCATGGCAGCCTCTTTGCACAGTGCCTCTAAATCCGCACCAACAAAACCGTGAGTTATATCTGCGAATTCATCCAGGTCAACATCCTCTGTTAGGGGCATGCCTCTTGTATGAATCTGCAGAATTTCCTTTCTGGCATTTCTGTCAGGCACACCTATTATTATCTCCCGGTCAAACCTGCCGGGTCTTCTCAGAGCAGGGTCAATTGTATCAGGCCTATTTGTTGCACCTATGACAACAACCCGTCCACGTGATTTAAGGCCATCCATCAGTGAGAGAAGCTGGGCAACAACCCTGCGCTCAACCTCACCATGAACCTCCTCTCTTTTCGGAGCTATGGCATCCAGTTCATCTATGAAAATAATACTTGGAGCATTGTCCTCTCCTTCTTTGAATACCTTCCTGAGGTTCTCTTCACTTTCCCCGTAGAATTTGCTCATTATTTCGGGGCCGTTTAGAGGTATAAAGAATGCATTTGTTTCATTTGCAACTGCTCTGGCTATAAGTGTTTTACCTGTACCCGGTGGACCATGAAGGAGCACACCCTTGGGCGGCTCTATGCCCAAGTGTTCGAAGAGTTCGGGATGCTTCATGGGAAGTTCAATCAACTCGCGAATTTTCTGAACTTCATCCTTGAGACCACCTATATCTTCATAGGCTATACTGGGTATTCCAGCCTTTTCTCTCATGGGCTCTTCCTTGACAATTATCTGGGTTTTATCAGTCACTTTGACTATACCTGAAGGGTAAGTCTGGGTTACAGTGAAAGGAAGGGTTGTGCCGAGAACTCCGACCACAATCTTATCTCCCTTTATTAAAGGTCTTCCGAGAAGTCTTCTTTTTATAAAATCTCCAAAACCTGCTGAAAAGCGTATAGCCTGATTGGGTGAAATTGTTACTTTTTTTACATCTTTGGCTTCAGCCTTTTTAATACTGACAGTTTCCCCAAGAGAAACTTCAGCATTCTGCCTGAGGATTCCATCCATTCTTATTATTCCTAAACCTTCATCCTCTGCATAGGCACGCCAGACAATCGCAACAGTTTTTCTTTTGCCATCAATCTCAACAATATCTCCCGTAGAAATTCCAAGAATCTCTCTGGTTTTTGTATCAAGCCTTATAATACCTCTGCCCACGTCATTCTGCATTGCCTCTGCAACTTTCAGCTCTACCTGCATTCCTCACACCTTCGATTGATAAGTATTATGACCCATAAATATAAATTTATTTCGTTTATAAATAAGACTTCGGTATATTTGAAGTTACTGGTAAAAATTTAAAAAAGGGTGGAATACACCCTCATCATGCCTCATGGAACTTCTTTGCAACTTCTTCATAACTCCTGAGTTCTTCCTTGCTGATACTTCTTATCTTCTTGATTGCAGATTCGAAGTGTTTCTTGTGGAGCATTAGCTGCTTCTTTACAGTTTCCTTTTCAAGAGTCTTTCCTTCTTTAATAAATTCCCTTATAGCCAGCATAACAGCCTCGTTGCATACTGATGCTATATCAGCACCGGTATAGCCTTCTGTGTTCTCTACCATCTCTTCAAAGTTCACATCTTCTGCAAGAGGTTTATTTTTTGTATGGAGTTTAAATATTTCCAATCTGGCTTTTTTATCTGGTGGGGGTATATACACAAGCCTGTCGAATCTACCTGGTCTGAGAAGAGCCGGGTCTATAATGTCAGGCCTATTTGTTGCACCTATAACAACAACACCACGAAGCTCTTCAAGACCGTCCAGTTCAGTCAGAATCTGACTCACAACCCTTTCTGTTACATGAGAGCCCAAACCAGCCCCTCTTGCAGGAACTATTGAGTCTATCTCATCCATGAATACAACACAGGGTGCGGCCTGCCTCGCCTTTTTGAATGTCTCTCGTACTGCTTTTTCGCTCTCTCCAACCCACTTGCTCAGAAACTCCGGACCTTTAACACTTATAAAGTTGGCTTCACTCTCATTTGCCACTGCTTTCGCAAGCATTGTTTTACCTGTACCTGGTGGGCCAAAGAGGAGAATACCATTTGGAGGGCTGGCATCCATGTATTCAAAAATCTCGGGATACTTAAGAGGCCACTCAACAGCTTCCTTGAGTTCCTGTTTTGCATCATCAAGACCACCTATATCACTCCAGTTTACATCAGGCACTTCAACAAGAACTTCACGCATGGCACTGGGTTCTATGTCCATGAAAGCTTCCTGAAAGTCATTATAGCCGACCTGAATCTTTTCAAGTATGTCAGCAGGTATTGTTTCAAGCTCAAAGTCTATCTCAGGGAGTATTCTTCTGAGAGAGCGCATGGCAGCCTCTTTACAGAGTGCCTCTAAATCTGCACCAACAAAGCCATGGGTCTTGTTAGCAAAGTGTTCTATTATTTTTGTTTTCTCTTCTTCGTCCTCTGGAAGGGGCATACCTCTTGTGTGAATCTGCAGAATTTCCTTTCTTGCATTTCTGTCAGGCACGCCTATTACTATCTCCCTGTCAAACCTGCCGGGTCTTCTCAGAGCAGGGTCTATGGCATCAGGCCTGTTTGTTGCACCTATGACAACAACTTCTCCTCTGCTTTCAAGGCCATCCATAAGTGAGAGAAGCTGGGCAACAACTCTGCGCTCAACCTCGCCAGTTACCTCCTCTCTTTTAGGAGCTATTGCATCCAGTTCATCAATGAAAATTATACTTGGAGCATTCTCCTTTGCTTCCTCGAATACCTTCCTGAGGTTCTCCTCACTTTCCCCGTAAAATTTGCTCATTATTTCCGGGCCGGATATACTGTGGAAGTCGGCATCTGTCTCATTTGCGACTGCTCTGGCAAGGAGTGTTTTGCCTGTGCCTGGTGGGCCATAAAGGAGCACACCCTTGGGAGCTTCCACACCGAGGCGCTCAAAAACCTCAGGATATTTGAGAGGAAGCTCTATCATTTCTCTGACTTTTCTTATTTCCTCTCTGAGGCCGCCTATATCTTCATAAGCAACTCTGGGAATTTTTGACTCTTTAATCTCACCTGCAGGTTTTTCACTTATTTCAATCTCTGTTGAATAGTTTATTATCACTGCATCAGCACGGGGCTGGATTGCTACAGCTACCAGGCCAATCTTCCTTCCCATTATATTTAAATCAATAATGTCGCCCCTGGCTATAGCTCTGTTCTCAAGATATGATTTTAGATATGTTTCACCGCCCACTATTCTCAGCGGCTCAGTTGGAGCAAGCTTAACCTTTGTGGCGATTTTTGGCTCTATTTTCTTTATCCTTACTTTGTCGTCAATACCTATGCCTGCATTCCTTCTTGCGAACCCGTCAATTCTGATTATCCCGAAACCCTCATCTTCAGGATAACCTGGCCAGCATATTGCAACAGTACTTTTTTTACCTGTAATCTGAACGACATCACCAGTTGTTATTCCCAGTTTATCCATAACGAGAGGGTCAATTCTTGCTATGCCTCTCCCAACATCGTTAGACCTGGCTTCTGCCACTTTCAGTTCTAAGTCTTTCATTTATACCGCCTCTCCTATATTTATATCTGTTTCAGATAGTTTATAACTTTTATTTCAGAGCTGGGCACACCAACAATTCTGTAAGCACCGTTTATTATCATTGTAGGCACACCCTGTATACTGTATTTTCTTGCTATTTCAGCATTCTCATTTACAGTGACATCTCTTTCTATGAGAAGGGCATTTGGAAGCTCTTTGACTATTCTCTCAGAAATCTCCTTTGCTTTTGGACAGTACGGACATGTCGGAGAAGTAAAGAGCTCAATAAGTATTTGTTTATCCATGTAATAACCTCCTTTTATTTTACTAACTTTATGTTATTTAAATGTTTTACCCTGATGAATAATTTCTGAAATCCATTACTTCAGAAGCCCTACTCCATTCTCTGAAATTTTCTAAAAATAAAAAATATAAAATTTTTTAAAAGGAAAAAGCCTACCTACTCAACTTTTATGGTGGTTCTCTTTTCAATCCTTTTCTTTGGTAGTACAATCTGCAGTATCCCATTTTTGAATGTTGTTTTAGCTTTGGTTGGTTCCACCTCTTCAGGCAGTGCGAAAGCTCTGTAGTACTTGTTGTATCTCCTCTCTCTCCTCACATATCCCTCCTTTTCTTCTTCCTCCTCTTTTTTCATCTCGGCACTGACTTCAAGACTATTTTTTGTTGCATTTATATTTATGTCCTTCTTATCCACACCCGGTATCTCGATAGTCACTTTAACTTCTCTGTCAGTTTCCATTATGTCGGCATACGGTTCTCTCACACCCAGCTTTGCAGGAGTAGCTGGTAGTCCAATCCTCTCTCCCAAGAGTTCCTCAAAAAGCTGGTTAATTCTTCTTTCCATATTTCTGAGTTCCTCAAAAGTGTCCCTCCACATCTCTATCACCAATTATATATAAGAACGAAAGAACATATAAATTTTACGTTTATCTGTTGTCCGGGGCAGTTTTCCTCTGGTTTCATTCTAATCGAAATGGCAATTAATTACCATACTTAACCTGTAAACCCTTTTAAGTTGCATATCGGGTTATTTTATAATCTTTTACTCTGGGAATATTATAACTGAAAGTAAAAAAAAGGAGGATTTAAATATGGGTCATACATGCGGTACAGGTACATGTTCAACAGGCGAAGAGGATAGTGAATGTTCAAGCTGTTCCTCAGATGCCCCTGTGGATGCTGATGCTCTATTTGATGAGCAGGTTCAGGCTACAAAGGGGAGAATGAAGCATATAAAGCATAAAATAGCTGTAATGTCTGGTAAAGGTGGTGTGGGAAAAACAACTGTAACTGTTAATCTTGCAAAGGCTCTGGCAAATAAGGGTCATAGAGTTGGTATTCTTGATGCTGATGTAACAGCTCCGAATGTTGCAAAAATGATGGGTGTTGAAAATCCGGAACTCTACTCCACACCTGCAGGGTTGTTCCCGCCTGAAAAGGATGGTATAAAGGTTATTTCCATGGCATTTCTTGCCCCTCAGGATGAGGCAATTATATGGAGAGGGCCCGTTATAATGGGAGTAATAGAGCAATTTCTGACTGATATTGTGTGGGGCGAGCTTGATTATATTCTAATTGACCTTCCTCCAGGCACAGGAGATGAAGCTCTGAGCATAATGCAGCTTCTTCCAGAGATGGATGGAATAATAACAGTTACAACACCTCAGGAGGTTGCTGTTCTGGATACACGAAGAAGTGTGGATATGGCAAAGATTATGAGGGTGCCTATTATTGGTATAATCGAGAATATGAGCGGTTTTGTCTGTCCCCACTGCGGCGAAATCACATATATTTTCAAGCGGGGCGGTGGCGAAAGGGCTGCAGAGGAGTTGAAGGTACCTCTTCTCGGCAGGATACCAATCGACCAGGCAGTTGCTGAGGCCAGTGACTCTGGTGAACCCTTTATAACATCCGGCGAAGGCGCAACAAAGGAAGCCTTTGATAAGATGGTTGAAAATATAGAGAAAGTAATTAACAGTCTTGCTGAAGAGAGAGAAAAGGAACTTTCAGCCCTGTTCAAGGAGTGATGGTTTTTATAAGTATAAAGGCAAGTAGGAATAAAAGGAAAGCAAAGACTGGTTCTTCTCCTTTTTTTATTCTTTTTCCAGTCAGTCTGTATTTTTTCCTGTAAGGATACAATAGTCTTACTCCCCCACCAAGCATATCAAGTATTATATGGCTTGAATAACCTGTAAAGAATGAAATAGAAAACTGTATATCTGAGTATTTGAATAATAAAGCAGTGAGTAAAAACAGGGAAAGAATGGAATGGGTAATCCCTCTATGTCCAAAAACTGCTTTTAATATAGAAGATAATGGGTGAAACATTCTACCACTGATGGACCTTGGTGTGTCTATATCGGGCAGGAGAGAGGCAATAAGAGAAACTCCTGCCAGAGTTAAACTCAAATGTAAACCTAAAAATCTGAAAGTTATAACGTAAAATATAATAGCTGCTGCAATATGGGTGTAGAATCTCATTTTCATTACCTTTCTTTTTATATTATATGACGGGATAACCATAAAGTTCTGAAGTATCTTTGAAAAACATAAATAATACCAAACAAATATATAATCTTCTAAATATTAGTGTTATGGAGACTGAGGAATATGGATCCAGCCCAGATATTTGCAGCCGCGGTTCTTATAATATCCTATGCTTTAATTATTTCAGAAAAGATTCACCGTACTGTTGTTGCCCTCGCAGGTGGAGTTCTTATAATTGCTCTGGGCCCCAGCTTCGGGCTTATTAACAGAAGTATATATCCAACAGGCTCAAGTTTTGTGGCTGAAGCTGTGGACTGGAATACCATAGGTCTTCTTCTCGGAATGATGATTATTGTTGGGATACTTAAAGACACTGGTATATTTGAGTTTATTGCAGTAAAAACTGCCAAGCTCTCAAAGGGCGACCCTGTAAAGATTATACTTTTATTTGCAATTATCACAGCTATTATCTCTGCCTTTCTGGATAATGTTACAACAGTTTTGCTTATGGCCCCTATAACCATAAGTATAGCAAAGAAACTGGATATGGACCCTGTTCCCTTTCTGATATCTGAGATATTTGCCTCGAATATAGGAGGAACGGCCACCCTCATAGGCGACCCGCCAAATATGATAATCAGCAGTGGTGCAGGACTGAGCTTCAATGAATTTATTATACATCTCACCCCCATTATCTTTTTTGTGCTTATATTCTCGCTCGTGTTTCTCAAATATGCATTCAGAGAGCAACTATCAAAAAAACCTGAAAACATTAAAGATATTCTGAATATGAACGAATGGGATATGATTAAAGACTACAGGCTTCTGAAAAAATCCCTTTCTGTCATTTTTCTTGTTATTATCCTATTTTTTCTTCATTCCTGGTTGCATCTCCAGCCTTCCACAGTTGCTCTTCTCGGTGCAGCCCTGCTACTGATTCTTACCCGCCAGCATCCTGATAAGGCACTTCATCAGGTGGAGTGGAGTGTTCTTCTATTTTTTGCTGGTATATTTATAATAGTCAAGGGAGTGGAAGAGGCTGGCCTGATACAGAAAGCTGCAAGTATTGCTGTAAATATGACTCACGGCAATCTTATTGTTGCAATGTTTGTGATACTCTGGACCTCTGCTATAATAAGTGCAATAGTGGATAATATACCCTTCACAGTCGCAATGGTGCCGCTGGTTAAAAGTATGAGTTCCAGTCCTGCACTTGTCTCGCAGATTGCACATCTCAATACAAACCCTCTCTGGTGGGCACTCGCCCTTGGTGCATGCCTTGGAGGAAATGGAACACTGATTGGTGCTTCAGCCAATATAGTTGTGGCTGGTGTAAGCGAACGAATGGGACATCCAATATCTTTTAAGGAGTTTTTTAAATACGGTGCTCCTCTCACATTTATATCTATCTTTATATCTGGATTGTTCCTCTATGTGGAGATTTTTATAATTTAGAAAGATTATTGAATTGCAACATCAAGATTGAGCTTTTCAACCATCTCTTTATATCTGTTGCGGATTGTTACTTCAGTTACGCCTGTCACATGAGCCACTTCTTTCTGAGTTTTTCTTTCTCCGAGAATTACGGAAGCAATGTACAGGGCTGCAGCACATATTCCAGTCGGCCCTCTGCCTGATGTAACCCCCATTTGCTTTATTGCCTGAATTACTATCTCTCTGGCTTTACTTCTTACCTCTCCACTTAACCTCAGCTCACTTCCGAATCTTTCAATATAATCAAGAGGTGAAGAAGGTCTTGGGTTAAGGCCCAGTTCTCTTGCAACAAACCTGTATGTCTTTCCTATTTCCTTTCTATTTAGTCTTGCTGTATCTGAAATTTCGTCAAGAGTTCTCGGCACACCGTACTGTCTGCAGGCAAAGTATATTGATGCGGCACTTACTCCTTCTATACTCCTGCCCCTTGTAAGTCCTTTTTCAACAGCCCTCCTGTAAATTTTGGCTGCCATTTCCCTTACATTTTTTGGCAGGTCAAGGCGAGAAGAGAGGGCATCCATTTCAGTTAGTGCCCGGGCAAGGTTTCTCTCCAATGAATTGCTAACCCTTATACGCTGCTGCCACTTCCTGAGACGGTACATCTGAGCTTTACTGGCTGAAGAAATTTCTCTGCCCGATGCATCCTTGTTGCGCCAGTCTATAACAGTACTCATACCAAGGTCATGGAGAGTATAAGTTAGAGGTGCACCTGTATGACTTCTCTTATTCATCTGTTCATTGTCAAAAGCCCGCCAGTCAGGCCCATTGTCTAACAGTGCCTCACTAACAACAAGTCCGCACCCATTGCATACTACTTCAGCCCTCTCTGTATCATGAGATAGACTCCGGCTCCCACACTCAGGGCATTCATCAAGATTCGTTCCTCCCAGCTGAACTCCTCCTTTTATCTTTTAATATAAATAATCCATAGGATTTTATTTCGCTCACAAGCCTCTCAGTAAGCTTAATTTCAGGCCTTATAACAAAGTAGGGGTATGAAACAGGGCCTATGACATCAACAACCTTACCAATTATAATACCGGTCTTTGTGATGACATTGCTGGACATAGGTGGATAACTTTTTCCCCTGAAAATTAATGTGCCTGTACCACTGATATGAATGAATTCACCCAGAGGCTGCATAATAACCCTCCTAATCAACTATTAATCTTTTTGGATTAACAGCAGTAATTATTCTGGAATATTTATCGCTCAAACCTGAAGCTAAAGCTACATTAAGTATATTCTCTGGTGAAATTATGTCCTCCGGGGCATGGGAATCAGTATTCACCAGCAGTTCTCCTTTAACTTCCTCGGCAACCCTTGCGACATGCCCATTGGCAAGGCAGTGCCCCTTCCTTGCTGAGAGCTCGAGAAAAATTCCATTTTCTCTGGCGAGTTCTGCCTCTTCCACGGTTATTAAGCCCGGATGAGAAAGAATATCCACCTCGGGTGTTGAAACCCCTGCGCTATTTGTGCCTCTGGCTACAGGTTCGACAATAGTTTCTCCGTGGACAACAACAACCTCTGCACCAAGCTTCTTTGCCTTAACAGCAAACCCTGGAATCAGGTCAGGTGGAAGGTGGGTAAGTTCTATCCCGATTAGAACTTTTATGCCATGTCCCTGAAGCTCTCCTTTTGCTCTGAGAAGGTGTTTTAGAATAAATTCCATATTACTTCCGTCAGCATGGTCAGTTATGGCTATGGCTTCAAAGCCCTTTTCTGCATAACGCCTTGCTATCTCACTGGGTAGGAGCTCTCCATCTGAAAAAATACTGTGGAGATGCATATCAAAATTCATAGGTATAACTGCTCCATGCTATTATTTTAAGTTTTCCGATATTATTCTCAGCGAGGCAGAGCGCATAGAAGTTATAATTCATAGAAGGTGAAAATTACTGGAGGATAAGCTATTAATATTTTAAGGCTGAGTTAATATTATGATGATTTTAATCGCAGGTTTGCCTGCCTCAGGGAAGAGCACTATAGCGACGACCCTGGCAAAAAAGTTCAAAGCTACAGTGCTTAGAACCGATTTAATCAGAAAGCAGCTTTTTGATAATCCGACCTATAGTAATGAAGAGAAGCTTCTGGTTTATAAGGTTACCTTTTTAATTGCAGAATATCTTGCAAAGGGAGGGATGACTGTTATTCTGGATGGAACCTTTTATAAGAGGGATTTGAGGCAAAAGGTTTATGAAGTCGGAAGAAATACAGGAACAAAGGTTTTTGTGATTGAATGTTCTGCCCCTGAGGCTGTAATACGTGAGAGGATGGAGAGAAGGAAAATGAGAAACTCTCTGAGCGATGCTGACTTTGAGGTTTACAAAAAGATTGAAAAAGAGTTCGAACCGATTCGAAGGGCCCATGTAGTGCTGGATACCTCAGGAAGTGTCAGAGAAAATATCAGAGAAATTATGAAAAGAATTCCTTATTAAATTATAGAAAGATACACATTTCATAGCAGAGTAGCATACTTCCCTGCCAGCTCGAAATACTTCTTAACCAGCCCTCTTATTTTTATCTTCTCCTCTTCGTCGACATTCTCGTCAAAGAGCATAAAGCCTGTGACTTTCATTCTCACAAAGGCCCTGTAACACTTATAGAAATCCAGAAGGTTCTCCAGCTTTTCCTCATCAGAAAACTTAAAATATGCATCAACAAAGGATTTATCAAGATAATCTCTGCCATTAAATTCAAGGTCCATTGATAAAAAGGCGATATCTGCAAGAATATCACTGCAGCTAAAGCCTTTGAAAAACTCTATGGCATCAAAGATGTAAATTCCAGGTTTATAGAGCTTTCCTGGCCTTCTCACAATAAAGATATTACCGCTGTGAAGGTCACCGTGACATTCCCTTATTTTACCCTCTCTGACCCTTCTTTCAAAAAGTTCTCTGTTGCTATCCATGAAATTTATAACTCTGTCCTTAAGCTCCAGATATTTTTCTTTATCCAGATACTCTCCAGTAAGATTCTCCGTCTGCTCAAAATTCTGAGTCCAGTTTGCCATAATCTGTTCATAACTGCCATATTTACTAATCTCCTCGCCTCTGTTAGCTGTTGAGTGAAAGTCAGCCACCAGTTTTGCTATCTCAACAACATCTTTTTTATATACGTTATTTTCCTTCAGAAGATTGCTCATTATTGCAGACTGAGGAAGCTGAATCATTTTGACAGCATACTCAACAACCCTGCCCGTGTCATTAACCTTTATCCTGCCTTCGGAAGTCTCGACAATAGGCATAACCCCGAGATATATCTCTCCGGCAATAGCTTTATTAACCCTCATCTCCTCCTCGCAGTAAAACTTCCTTTTTTCAAGAGATGTAAAGTCAAGAAATCCAAAATTCACAGGCTTTTTAATTTTATATACATAGTCTCCTGTGAGGAACACAAATGAGATATGTGTCTGGATTAGTTTTATCTCCTTTACATCCTCATCATAACTCTCTGGTTCCTGAAGAGCCTGAAGAACCCTGTTAATCACTGCAGCACCTCAATCCTGCCGTCTCTACCCACTATAATCTTTGAAGCCATGCCACAGAATATTCCATTTTCCACAACTCCGACAATATCATTAATCTCCTCCTCAAGCTTCTGTGGATATTCAATTCTTCCAAAGCTGGCATCAAGAATATAGTTACCATTATCTGTGAGCAGAGGCCCTGATTTCCCTGTTGCACACCTTAATTTAGATTTTTTACATTCCAGAGTTTCAAGCCTTTCAGAAACGACAGCCCAGGCGAATGGCAGAACTTCCACCGGAACGGCAATATCGAGAGACTCTGATAGTTTTGATTTGTCAACAACAACAATAAATCTCTTTGAATTTGAAGCAACAACCTTCTCCCTGAAGAGAGCTGCGCCGCCGCCCTTTATCAATGCGTAGTCACTCGAAATCTGGTCCGCACCATCTATAGCTATATCAAGCTCATGAACCTCCTCGAAGGTTGTGAGAGGAATTTTATTTTTAATTGCAAGAATCCTTGTATCAGCAGAAGTTGGTATACACTTAATCTCAAGGCCGTTCTCTCTGACCCTTCGGCCCAGCTCCTCTACAGCATACCTTACAGTCGAACCAGTTCCCAGACCAATATAGCCTCCTTCCTCAACCTCTCTGGCAGCTTCGATTCCAGCAAGTTTTTTTTCCTCCTCTGACATGATTAAACCTCTATACCAAAACTCTTATAAATTTTTGTTTTTATTAACTGGAAAAATCCTGAGGCGCTCCCGAAAATCTCAGTTTTACCCTTCCTTATATCCTCTATATCCTTAACAGCAACTCCGGCCGAACCTATCTCGCCGTAGTTGTGGGCATCACTTCCTGCTGTCATAAGCATTTTCTTTTTCAGAGCAAATTCCAGTGCTTTTATGTTGCAGCTCTCAAAGGCACATCTGGCATTGAAAACCTCAATCCCATCAAGATTTTTGTAGAGTTTCTCGATACCCTTTAATCTGTTGATTCTGAATAAGTCAAAGGGGTGGGGGGCTATACATAGCCCGTCCTGGGAATGCACCTCATCCACAACCTCGTAGAATTCTCTTGTTTTGACCTCATCATTGAGGAATAGACACAGAACTTCGCCTCTGCTGGTAAGAACCTCTTCACCCGGTATAACTGTAAAATCATCTCCGGCAATTTTCCTGCCATGAAATCCACCTTCAGCAGAGTTGTGGTCTGTTATTGCTATACCGCTCAAACCTCTGCTCTTTGCAATCTCTATTATTCTTTTCACTTCCATTCGCGAGTCCTTGGAGTATCCTGAGTGAATGTGAAGGTCGAGCTTGAGAGTCATTAATTTTTAATTCTCCCACATCTTATTAAATCTAACTCTTCAATAATTATTTTCTTTTGTTATTCTTATAATCGATTATTGCAAAAGGAGGTCCAAGTATATGGTTTCTATAAAGATTGATTTAGATGCATGTATCGGATGCGGAAGCTGTGTGGACGTATGTCCCGCTGGTGTATATGAACTCAACGATGACAATAAGAGTGAAGCAGTCAATATGGACGATTGCATAGAGTGTTGTGCATGTATTGAGGGTTGCCCTCAGAGTGCAATTTCTCACGATTCCTGCTAAAAAGCCTACTTCTAACTCTTTTATTTCTATTTTTTCAATTTTATATCTGCAAAGTTATTTTATTCTGTAGTTTACAGGCTTTTGGCACTGCATATCTTTTTCAGCTCCTTAACTCTTTCTATAGAAATTTTACCGTTAACCCTATCCCCTCCAGAGCATACTGCTCCCCTGACACCGGCTATATCTGCTCCAAGCTTTTTAACTCTTAAAATCTGCTCCTCCTTCAGAGACCCGGCAAGAGCAACCTCAAGATTTTTGCTGTGTGCCTCCTCAATAAAAACTGAGAGTTCCTCTTCACTCATAAAGTCAAATAGTCCTCTCCCTTTCTTGGTAAAAGTGTCAATCATAACGCCATGAGCACCTGCCTTCTCTGCGATAGCGGGAAGTTCGAGAGGAGAAAGTGTTTTAATAAGTGCATAATCAGCATAGCCTGCAATTATAACCTTTGTTCTCCCTTCAACAGCCTTCACTATACTTCTGGCCATTTCTTCAGCCCTTTCCATGCCAGTGAAAGCAAGCCCTGCCTTTATGTAGTCAATACCAAGCAGAGAGAGACCGAATGCTGCCTGAGATGCCTGCCCTGGTTTGAATTTAAGGTCTCCCATAGTGGCGCTGGTCTCTGCTTTGCCTTCTGCAATGGAGACTATGTCTCTGATAACCCAGGGAAAGTTGGCGCCAAGACTGCCTTCCTTCGGGTTCTTTACGTCTATAATATCAGCCCTGCCTTTAAGAACTTCTCCTGCTTCTTCAACAGTGTAGGGACTTACAAGAAGTTTCATTAGATTAAGAACTATACAATGATATTTAAAATTAGTGCCGGGATATGGGTAGAAGATTGGATTTAGAGTGTCAGAAATTCGAGCAGGTTACAAACGCTGCATATAGCTTATGAAACAACTCTGATATCAAATACCACATGGTAATTTCCCGGTGAGTAGCTTCTAACAACCTTGCTATTCTCTATTCTAGCAATAACTCCTTTTTCCTCTGCTGTTCTCTTAATGATTCTCTCACCTTGTGCGAAAAGCTCCTCCTCAGGAGCAATTGTGTAGAAGTGAATCACCCCTCCCTTTTCTTTCAATACGTCAAAAGCAAGGGGTAAAAATTCGTGACTTTTCTTCGGAAGGTTCATAATAACCCTGTCAGCTACTCTCTGTGGAGCAACCTTCATAGCATCACCATGAATTACAATAACCTCTCCCTCGAGTCTATTCAGTTTAACATTCTCTTTAAGATACTCTATGGCCCTAGCATTTATGTCCATTGCATAAACCTTTACTTTTCTGTTTTTCGCAATGAGTAATGCAAAAGGGCCTATTCCTGCAAAAAGGTCGACTATAATCTCACCGTCATTCACCCTGCTGAGTACTCTGAGTCTTTCATAGCTCAACCTCGGTGAAAAGTAAACCTCTTTTATATCCAGCTTGAGTTTTATTCCGTTTTCAGTATGTACCGTCTCACTCCTGTGCTCTCCTGCAAGGTATTTTAATTTTCTGATCCTCTCACTGCCATAAACCGAACCTTCTTTCTTAAAAACAGCCTTCACAGCCTTTACGGAGTCTAAAAGTGCCCTGGCTATTTCCTTTTCTTTTTTTTCCAGGTCAGGTGGAATTTCAACTACTGCAATATCACCAATAAGGTCAAATGAAGTTCTAACCTGTGAAATCTCATTTTCTGTTAGAATTTCACCAAGTCTGTCCCGGAAGCTCTTTCTTTTTTTTCTCTTCTTAAGGGGAATATCAACAACCTCAAAGCCCTCAGGCTTTCCAATTACTGGGAGAAGTACGTAGTTTCCATTAATCAGAATTTTATATTCTGAATCAAAGAGGTTAGATTCAATAAGCTTCTTTCTTGTTTCCTCTGCCTTCTCTTTTCCAATCTTAACAGCAAGAGCCATGAGTTTTATATTGCATTAAAACTATTAATATTATGCTTGTGCTTATTGGCCTGGGACTTTACAGTGAGAAGGATATAACTTTAATGGGCCTCGAAGAGGCGAGAAGCAGCGACTATATTTTTGCTGAGTTCTATACATCAGTTATGCCTGGTTTGAATCTGGATAGGCTGGAGAAAATTATAGGCAGAAAGGTTAGGCTGCTTTCAAGAAGCGATATTGAAGAGGAGGGAGAAAAAGTAATACTGGAGAGGGCAAAGAAGAGCAAGGTTTCACTGCTGGTGGCTGGTGACGCTCTTATATCCACAACTCACGTACACCTCCTTCTTGATGCCAGAGAGTCAGAAATTGAAGTTAGAGTTGTGAACAACGCCTCGATTTACTCCGCTGCACCCTCTCTTGCAGGACTGCAGAATTATAAATTTGGCAGGAGTGCAAGTATTGCAAGACCTGAAGAAAGGTTTTTTTCAGAAACACCTTACACTACAGTTAAGGCAAATATGAAGATGGGGCTTCATACAATGCTCTTCCTTGATATTAAGGTTGAGAAGAGCGGAACCTATCTTATGCATGCAAAGGAAGCTCTTGAAATTTTGCTGAAGCTTGAAGATAGAAAAAAGGAGGGGGTTATTAATACTGAAACTATTGCTGTGGTTGTTTCAAGGGCGGGAGCGCCTGAGTTCAAACTAAAAGCGGGCAGTATCAGAAAATTGCTGGAAGAAGACCTTGGCAGACCACCTCACACTCTTATAATCCCTGCAGAGTTTCACTTTATGGAGGAGGAGTTTCTAAGAGCTTTTGCATCTCTTTCTGAGGAGTAGGTTCTGGTGTGAGGAAAATGCGCCATATTTCCTGGCTTTTCAAAATTTCTGTCAGCCTAAGATTTCTCTTCGGCTTTTGATGACGGTATGAACTCCACATCACTCCCCAGTGCCAGCCCAGGAAGCCCGCGGGAGAAGCATACCAGCAGTGCATTGCCGTGGTGTTTTCTGACCTTGCCGGCTATCTTTTTTCCTGTCAGCGTGGTGTACACTACCTTCCTGCCAATGTAGTTTCCTTCAATTGAAGGTTTCACAACCGCATAGCGTGGATTGCTCACCCGTCTGCTTTGCCTGAAGGCCAGTATTCTTCCTTTCATATTTTAATCCTCCTGAAATTTTCTTGATATTTTATCCTATATTCTTCGTCTATAGTATATATAAACACGTTCGATTTTAAAGAGGCTATCATGTCATATTGCCCAGCTACAGACTTAGTGCCAGACACATACCTGACAACTCTAAGAACAAATATTCTCGATGTCGCTGTGACTGAGCTTCATGAAGTGATATGCAAACCACTACTTAAAACTAAGCGACATGTTTGGCAGATAATACAGAAACAGCCCCGAACCCAAATTCAGTTTACTTAGTTAATTTCCTTGAAAATATTAAAGAAACTCTTTTGTAAAAAAAAGACTGACTATGACTCATTTATTAGAGATTTTATATTAAATTTCACTGAATTAGAAATCATTATTTTTGATGTTAGAGAGTTTATTGATTTCTTGATAGGGCCTGATAAGAATACTAAATCCCTAACTACTTTCAATATAGAACTATATAGCATTTTAGATTATTAAATCATACAATTCTCAACCACTTACAAAATCCACATTACTCTTTTAAAAGAGTTAATAATGAGTGTGAAAATTTGTAAGTCATTCTAATAGAGAGGTATGATCTTTTTCACTACGTCAAAATTGAAATTATGCTTTAACAGAATTAGAGCTGCGTAAAATTTTCCTCTTCCAGCGCCTTTTGAAGTAGATGTTCCTGTTCTTGTTTCCAAAACATAACGAATATGAGAATTAACATCCTGCCAGCCCAACTTGTAATTAAAATCTTCCTGAATCCATATCCATTTCAAAACAAGCAAATATAATTTTGAATCAATACCGGGCAATTTTGGTGGTTCTTTACTAATGGTGTTATGTTTATAGAGTTCCTCTATTAATTCCCAGAATTCTTCACTTTTTCTTTTGTTGTCCTGAAAATCCCGTAGAATCTTTTCAAATGTAAATTCTCCTTGCGTCAGTTCTTTTCCACTAACATATGGAATTACTAAAAAATCAAAAAGATTTGCCCATTCTGCAGAGTTTGCTCTTACCTTCTTAATCCTTCCGGCTCTTACTCTGTTAAGCGCCTTACGGCCTGGGTATCTAATTCCAATTGTTGGTCGGTCTTTTGTACCTTCAACAATAAATTCCACAGAACAAGTTGGCCTTTCTTTGTATGGCTCTAATGCAACAGCTAACTCATGATAAATATTTTTTGGAGATTTAATTTTTAATTCAATAACAGTATCAATCTTGTTCTCTTCAGGCATTGATTAAAGATAATCATCATTTATTATACTGCTTTTCACAGTTTATATACAGTTTATCACATAATGATTTATATATAAGTTGTGTGTAAGTAGTAAATAACAGTAAAAAGAAGTAGTGTTTAATATACTACATGGATAAGCTTATGATAAAAGGTCTTCAATTGCTCAAAACAAGTGAAAATAGAGTAAATATCTTAAAATTACTTGACAGAGGAAAAGTTTTAACTCCCACTGAAATATCAAAAGAAACTGGAATCGTCGTTAATCACGTTTCGATTTTCCTCAAAGAATTTAAAGACAATAAACTTGTAAGATGTCTTAATGAAGAAGATAAAAGAGGACGATTATATCAGATTACCGAAGATGGTAAAAAAGTTCTTCAACTGATGTAAAATGGAAACCAACAAAATTTACAATGAGGATTGTGTAGAGGGAATGAAAAAAAGAATTCCTGACAACTCGGTAGACTTAATTATTACAGATCCTCCTTTCAATATTGGTAAACAATATAACAGCCCATATAAAGATAAAAAATCAAAAGAAGAATATATAGAATGGTGTAAGAAATGGCTTTCAGAATGTATAAGAATATTGAAGTTAGGAGGTAGCCTTTATCTTTTTAACTATCCAGAAAATAATGCTTATCTGATGCCTTTCTTGGATGAACATCTTCTATTTAAGCGTTGGATGACATGGCATTATCCAACAAATACAGGTCATTCTAAGTATAATTTCACAAGAACACAACATAGTATTTTATTTTATATTAAAGCAAAAAAGCAAAGTGATTGCACATTTAATAAAGATGCAATTGCAGAACCTTATAGAAATCCAACTGATAAACGAATTAAAAAATTAATTGAAAAAGGATCAAAAGGAAAAACACCTTACGACGTTTTTAAGTTTGATTATAATGGTGAAGACATTATTGAGATGAATATTGTGAAGAATGTAAACAAAGATAAAACCGAGCATGTTTGCCAATTACCTGTAAAGTTAATTGATATTTTTGTTAAAGCAAGTTCAAACAAAAATGAGGTCGTTTTTGACCCATTTATGGGTTCTGGAACTGTTGCAGTTTCTGCTAAAAAAAACAGAAGAAAATATCTTGGTTTTGAACTTTCTCCTGTTTACAACAAAATTATTGAACAACGACTAAAAAATACCCTTCAAGAAGTAAGATTATCAGACTTTAAAAATTAAATTTTCTTCATGATAATACACCTATTAGTTTTAGTACCTTGCTATTCTTCTTTTCTTCTAAATGCTCTTGATATTTTAGGAACATTCATGTAATTAATCATTATTTTTTCAACTTTTAAATCCATATCTCCAACTAACTCAACAATAACCCTATCAAGATAAAGTTTCTTTGACTTATGTCGAACATCACCTACCTCAACAATACAATATTTTTCTTTTCGTAGAACTCTGCTCATTTCTTGTAAAGATTATTTAATAAATTGTTTGTATTCATCTAAATCTCCAGTTTGAACTAATTCTTCTCTTAATTTTTCCCTATCATGTCATAAAAATCAAAATCGCAACCAATTATCATCAGTATAATTTATTACATCTAAAAATGGCGGAGATGCGTGCAACCTGAACCTGATTACAGATGAAAGCATAGACCTGATTGCCACACATCTACCCTACGCTGGCATAATTCCATACTCTGCAAAGCGCATACCTGGAGATTTATCCTCGTTCAAGCTTGAAGAATATATAAAAGAGATGGCCAGGGTTGCTGAGGAGTGCTACCGCGTGCTCAAGCCTGGGAAGCACTGCGCCGTGCTGATTGGAAACACCCGCAAATATAAGCACTATGTGCCCATAGCTACAAGAGTGCTTCTTGCCTTCCTCGATGCTGGCTTTATTCTGCGTGAGGAAGTTATAAAGCTCCAGTGGAAGATGAAGACAACACGAGAGAGCTGGCTATGTAAATATGACTTCCTGCTAATTGCTCACGAGCATCTGTATATCTTCAGGAAACTTGAAGAAGGAGAAAGTCCCACTAAGTATAAAAGAAGTATGAAATGGCTATAGAGTGTAGCCTTCGCCTCTTACTACCCGTATACCCTCAACTTGGCCATCTTCAAAAGATTAATAGAAGGACTAAGGCCATATCTAATTCCCAGATTTGAGGCAAATCTGCCTGAGCCCCCACGCCAACCTCAAGAGCTTCAAAAGGGTTCATTTCAGCATCTTTGAAATTATTTCTGAGACAGTTATAAAGCTTATCTGGCTCGGAATTGTGTTTGTACCAACCAGATCAACTACACCTGAGGTGAATAGCCTTGTTATAGCATTGTTGGATAGTACAGGGTGAATACATGCTGTAAGAATGTTCTCTGCCCCCTGCTTATGGAGCAGCTTTATTGCTCCGGCTATACTGCCGCCCGAATCGATTATATCGTCATATATAATGACGTTTTTACCCTTAAGGTTTATATTACTGGGCATAATTTTAACTCTTCCAGGGCCAATCCTTTTCTTCTCAAGATGGTCATATTCACATTTTAGATGCTTTCCGAGATTCTTTGCAAGACCAGATGCCCCCTTATCTGGCGATATAATCACAGCATCTTTAACACCAAAGGTAGAGTAGTATTCAGCTATAGCTGGAGTAACATCTCCTTCCAGAGCTTCAATATCAAAAAAGTCAAGAATTGTACTTTTATGCAGGTTTAGAGAGATAAATTTGTCGGCATACTTTGATATTAATTCTGCTATTACCCTGGAGGTGATAGCTTCTCCTGATGCAAAGCTTCTGTCCTGCCTGCCGTAGCCAAAGTAAGGCACAACTGCAGTCACCTCTCTGGCTCCCTCTCTTTTAATTGTTTCAAGAAGAGAAAGGAGTTCAAACAGGTTTGAATCCTGATGCTTTGAAGTGCTCTGCACAATAGCTACGTCCCTGCCCTTGACATCGCTGTCCACTCTGAGATAGAGTTCACCATCAGGAAAGCGCCCACTTTCAACCATGGCAAGCTCAATATTGAGTTCATCAGATATCTCTCTTGATAAAACCTGACAGCTACTACCGCTAACTATTAAATCAACCATAATATCACCTTATAGTGTGCCCTTTGTGCTGGGAAGTTCATCTCCTGTAACTCTTGTGGCCTTCCTCATGGCAACACCCATAGCCTTGAATAAAGCTTCAGCCTTGTGGTGCTCATTTTTACCTGCAAGAAGCTTTGCATGGAGGTTTATCTTCATCTCTTTTGCAAGGGTGTCAATAAAGTGGTCAATCATCTCTGAACTGAGACCTTCTACAGACTTATATCTGAACTTCACATTATTTACAATATAACTCCTTCCACCGATATCAATCGCCACAAGCACAAGTACATCATCCATGGGTATAATTGCTGAGCCAAAGCGCTCTATTCCAACTTTTTCACCAAGGGCTTTATTGAAAGCCCTTCCAAGAACAATTGCAATGTCCTCGACAATATGGTGTTCGTTATCACCTGTGGCATTAATTTTAATATCAAACCTGCCATGTCTTGAAAAACTGTCAAGAAGATGATTCAAAAAGGGGAAGGATGAATTTATTGTACTTTTACCAGTGCTGTCAAGATTGATAATTACCTCTATACCTGTTTCTTTCGTTGTCCGTTCTACTTTTGCCTGACGCATAATCAGAGAATATTTTTACTGTTTTATAAGTGTTTTGCTGCGAAGCTCTCTTTACCCAATGTTTTCACCCATAAGCATCAATAAAACATGGTGGTGAATCTCACCAGAAGAGTGAGGCTCGTCATATTCATGCTCATAAAGCTCTTTAATCCTCAAAAAATTAAACTCTTTCTTTAATTCTTCTCTGGTTGATAGATGGACGTATGGTTTTCTGGACGAAGCTGTTTCTGGGAGAGTGGTATAATCCTGTATATCTTCTATGGATAGAGTACTCAGAAAAAGAAGTCCCTCTGGTTTCAGAACTCTTCTGACTGTCTCTCTGAATTTCTTCCTTTCCTGCTTTCTGAAAAAATGATATAAGTTTTAGGTGAACACAACATCATATCTTCTGCTATCCAGATGCTTTGAAAATTCTGATATACAGCATAGCCAATTTGATATTTAAATCCTTTTCAGCGCTTAATCTTGAAGGTAGCTCCTGTTATATCTCAGGGCAAATTCTGCCTTCTGAAGCTCCCTCCCGAGATACAAACCATGAGATGGTTCTGAGATAAGCCCGAGTTTACATATAGTATGACTTATATCTCCTGCCTTCTCGCCGGTGATTACAATGTCTATTTCATCTCCTATGAAATGAGCTGCATAAATCATATCTTTAACGAAAATCTTAAAGTAACCTTTCCTATCCTCAATATAGCTGGAACTTTTTTCAGCCTCCACGAGGATTGCATTTAACACATTGCTGTCAAGAGGCTCTCTAAAAATTCTCTTCTCCTTCAGCACCAGAAGGTCAATTCCAATGTCCTTTGGTGCCGACTTTCTTTTCCTCGCAAGGAACATCATCTTTCCTGCCAGAGAAAGCTCTCTTACGCACCCGAGAGTCTTATCGCTTGCCTCTGTTGTAAATAGTAATTCAGCGCCAATCTCTCCTGCTATACTTGCAAGCAGGGCATTAACTCCTGTACTGTCAGCATCAAGAAGCTCGGTCACATTACCTGCTCCAAACAGGATTGCTTCATCAGGATTTTTTCTTGCAAAGAGCCTGTAGGCAGCAAGAGCTCCCACGAGATTAAAATTTGGATGGTTAAGTACAGGGTCAGCTATCACTCTTGAAAAACCGGAATCTCTGGCAAGACCAAGATTTTGCTCGAGAAATTCAACTCTCCTTTCAGCACTCTCGGGAAGCTTTCCGCTGACTATGGGAAGAATAACACTTGCTACTTTAACTCCCTGAAGCTCCTCAATCAACTCCCTGCTGAAACTGAGAATTAAATCTATGTCTGCATCCATGGCGGCTTCAATATTATCTGCTTCCATTGTGTCTATAGATACTGGGGCATCAAGCTCCTTGAGAACAGATACAGCTTTTTCAACAGCCTCGGGATTTCTTTCCCTTATTCCTATATCGACAATGTCTGCTCCACTTTTCAGATAATACTCTGCCTTCTCAAGGAGTTCCTTCCTTTTCAGCTTTTCAGCATCCACCACTTCGGCAACCACTCGCATTGGAAAATCCTTTCCAGTGCCCAGAGTGCCTATAAGGAAATTTCCTTTCTCCTTCAGAAGCCTTTCCTTAACTTCAGGCATTTCAATATTTTTAATTTCCTCCATAGCAGCCTCTTTAATATACTCCCTGAGCATATCATCAGCAGATTCTTCAGATGAAAGAGGAAGACTTTCAAGATGCTTAAGTAGGAATTCAAGGAGTGATAAATCCTTTGTTCCTCTGAAAGCTTTAATTTCCAGCTCCCTTTCAACAGCATTCAAATTACCCCCTATGGTACCGGGAACTATAAGAGCATCATAATTTTTAATAAATCTTGTGCCCTTAAACTCCCTGATAATCTTCCCAGGGGTTATAAAACTTGCAACATTGACATTGAAAGTATAAACGTCAATGCCATACTTTCCTGCTATAGCTCTGACCCTATCCTCAGCCAGTTTCCCTGTTATTAGAAGAACTTTCATAATTCTCACACAAATTTTTTAATAGTTAAGCTATAATAACTGAACGATGCTCAGTTCAAATTTTAGAGGTATAGCAAATTCTATAATTATTCCCATAGCAAAGATTTTTGCTTTTCTGAGAATAAGCCCGAGTTTGATTACAATTATGGGTTTTGTAGCGAGTGTAATAGCTGCCTTATCTTTTTACACTGGTAATCTTTCCCTTGCTCTTGTTTTTCTTATACTTGCCGGGTTTTTTGATGTAATGGATGGAGCTGTGGCAAGGCTTCTAAATAGAATTTCGGACTTCGGTGCTTTTTTTGATTCAGTTCTGGATAGATACAGCGATGCAGCCGTGCTTATAGGCTTAACCTTATATCTTCATGCGTATCTTCTCGGCATGTTTGCTCTGGCTGGAAGCTTTATGGTTAGCTATACAAGAGCAAGAGCGGAACACTTCATTCCAAAGTGCGATGTCGGTCTTGGCGAAAGAGCTGAGAGACTGATTATTCTGATTGTTGCCCTTGCAGCAGCCGTTATGGGTTTATATCCTGCGGAAAAGATGCTATACTATGGTTTTGTTTTACTGACTCTTATTGCCTTCTCCACAGCAATAGAAAGATTTACCTACACCTATTTTGTAATGAGGAAATCAGATGAGAAGTAGCCAGGGCTTTTATATTCTTTATGCCTAATTTAATGTATGACTATTTTCAATCAAAATTTTATATTTAAGTTCCAGAGATTTATCCTTCCTGTATTTCATGCGGGGGAAATATTCCAGTATTGCTGAAACTAAAAACAGGGCAGTATAGTTTTTTAAGGTTAAATGGTAATCATATAACAGGTGATAGGAATGCCTGTAGAGGTGTACGGCAGAATCATTGATAAGAAAACGCTCATCCTTGACAGACCTTTAAAAACCGGCGAAAAAGAGATACTGGTTAAGTTGAAGGAAGGGCCAATTGTTAAAACCAAAATAGATGTTCCAGAGGATATAGTTCTGAAGATTGCGGAAAAGGATTTGGAAGAGCTGGTCTGATGGAGCTGGAGCGCCTGGTTAAAGGTTCGGTCTTCGTCGATACAAGTATCCTGATATATGCTTTTACAAACACCCATTATACCAAAACGTGCGAGGATTTCCTTGGTAGGGTTAAGTATGGTGAAATTGAAGGGTATATTAATTCCATTGTGCTTGATGAATTTTTTCATAAACTCGTGATTTTCGAGGTTTATTCTAAAAAGAAGCTAACCTCTCAGAAAGCTGTAAAATTTCTGAAGAGCAATCCGGCTTTCATTAAAAGCTTAAACAGACCTTTTAAGGCAAGTGAGGAAGTCCTCAAAGACTACGGGTTAAAAATACTGGATACTTCTGATGTTCTGGAGAAGGCCTTGGATATCTCACGGAAGTACGGGCTCTGGTTTTCCGATGCACTTCATTCAGCCTGCTGCAAAGTGAATGACATCACAGATATTGCCACTAACGACAGAGATTTTGAACGTGTTGACTTCCTTAAGGTGTGGAAGCCCTAAAATAGAAGGAGATATCGGGGTTTATTTGTTTCGAATTCATGACCACAAGATTTGTTTTGTAATGAGGAAATCAGATGAGAAGTAGCCAAGACTTTTATATTCTTTATGCCTAATTTAATTTAATGTATGACTATTTTCTTCTTTCGGTAAGAACGCTCTCTCACAGAAAAGCAAGAACATTTCTCACTCTTATGGGAGTGATTATTGGTATAATGGCAGTTGTGAGTATGATATCGGTGGGTTCAGGCATGAAGGCAACACTGAAAGAGCAGCTACAGTCTCTGGGTAGTGATAAAATTATTATTACCCCAAAATTCTCCTATGGGACCAAAGCTGGCCAGCTGAATGATGATGACTCAAGAGCTATTGGGAAGCTTTCTGGTGTTGCCTTTGTCTCCCCCTTGTTCAGCGTCTCCACAAGCGTGGAATTTGGAGGACAGGAGAAAAACATAGTTATCTTTGGCATAGACCCTGAGAAGGCAGAAAACACCTTTGGTAACACCGGGGGTTATTCTCTACTTCAGGGAAGGTGGCTGGGCAAAGGAGACCAGAGTAAGGTGGTTATAGGCTATGGTATCCATGATGACCTCTTTTCAAGGAAAGTAAATGTTGGCAATACAATAAAAATAAGAGGGAAAACCTTCGAGGTTGTCGGAATCTTCCAGAAGACAGGGGATAGAATCAAGGATTACACTCTATATACAGATATTAACCAGTTGAGAGAACTTGTTGGAGCCAAAAATGCTGTAACAATGATTATTGTAAAAGCGCAGAAAGGAGTAAATATTGAAGATGTAAAAATTAGAATTGATGACCTGATTAAGAAGAGAAAGGAAAGCAGCAAGAATTATTTTGTTGCTACTCAGAAAGAAATCTTTGAAAAAGCCAGTGTGGTTTTCAAAATTGTACAGGTTGTATTTGGAGGTCTTGCAGCAATCTCTCTGATAGTTGGAGCTATAGGAATTTCCAATACAATGATAATGAATGTGACTGAAAGGGTTAGGGAGATAGGAATAATAAAGGCAATAGGCGCAAGCGACAGTCAGGTAATGAAGATATTTATGGCAGATGCTGTGGTGGTGGGGTTCACAGGCGGTGTTATTGGTGTTGCCCTTGGCTATGCTACTTCCAGAGTTATAAATATGGCTGCTTCCGTTTACCTTGGCAATGATGTTCTTAAAACAACAGTTTCACCTGCCCTTGCAGCCTTTGCTCTTATATTTGCTGTTGTAATTGGTGCAATTGCCGGGCTTTACCCTGCTTACAGAGCCTCAAAGTTGAATCCTGTTGACTCACTGAGGAGCTAATATGATTGAAGAGATATATTTCTCTATAAAAAATATTAAAGAATCCAAAATAAGGAGCTTTCTCACTGTCATGGGAATAGTCATAGGTGTTGCAATAGTTGTGAGTATGGTTTCTATTGGCGAAGGTATGCGAGCAAGTGTTTCCGGGCAGCTTGATGCTATGGGTAGCAATAAGATTATGGTTGTTCCCAGTGGAATGATGAGTATGCAGGGGCCCCCCAGTGAATCTCTACCCTTTACTGATTCACAGATAAGAGCAGTAAAAGCTATTCCCCAAGTTAAGGATATTGTGAAGGTATTTTACAGGCCTACTACAGCAAAATTCAGAAATGAAGTTGAAAGTATGTGGGTCACTGGAATAAAAAGAGGTGGGATGAACCAGTTTCGTAAGTACTATACTATAAAGGAAGGAAGATTTTTCAGTGATAATAGTTTTGATGAGATAGATATTGGCTACAGAGTAGCAAATAAAATATTTGATAATAAAGTGCATGTAGGGGATGTTATCAAAATTAAGGGTAAAAATTTCATAGTTGTGGGAATCTTTGGAGAAATCGGTAATACCGAAGATGATTCCAGTGTGTATATGAGCCTGAATTCCGTAAGGGATTTATTTAATGCTGGAAATGAAATTACAATGTTCTGGGTGGTGGCTAATAATAAAGGTGTGGTTAAACCGCTTGCCACCAAGATTGAGAAGGTACTTAAAAAGATAAGAGGAGGCAAGGATTTTGATGTGCTTACAAAAGAGCAGCTTGCAAAGCAGATTGATACAATGATAGGCATTATCACCTTTGTGATAGGGGGAATCGCATCAATTTCTCTTGTTGTTGGGTCAGTTATAATTATGAATACAATGTTAACCTCGGTTCTTGAGAGAACAAGAGAAATAGGCGTTATGAAGGCAATAGGTGCAGATGATTCCATGGTGCTGAAAATCTTTGTTGCCGAGGCAGGAATTCTGGGGATTGTGGGTGGTATAATAGGAATTGTGGTGGGAGCAATAATCTCTGCATTCATACAGTATATGGGCACCATGTATATCGGTTCAAGCTTTCAAACTCTTATAACAGCCAAACTTATAATTTCAGCCCTTGGTTTTTCTCTGTTTATTGGTGTTATCTCTGGTCTATATCCAGCCTACAGGGCTGCAAAGTTAAATCCTGCCGAAGCTCTGAGGTATGAGTAGTTCAATTAATTTTCCGTGGATTTTTCCATTGGACATAATAATATTACTCTTCTCCACCTTCCATTCTCTACCTTCAAAATCACTTACCTTACCTCCTGCCTCTCTGACAATAAGTACAGCAGCGGCTATATCCCAAGGGTATATGCCTGTTGTAATATATGCTTCTGCCCGTCCTGAAGCAACCCAGGCACCCTCAATGGCAGCTGAACCCAGCTTGCGCAGGTCCTTTACTCCCGGATGAAGCAGTGCATTGATTCCTGCTATCTTTGCATTGCTCTTCTCTCCCCCCTCACAGGTTAACAGGTAACTGCTATCCAGCCTGTCCACCATGGATACATTAATTCTCCTTCCGTTTAAAAAAGCACCCCTAGAAGCTTCAGCAGTGTAGAGTTCTCTGAGATAGGGTGCATAGACCACACCGATAGTCAGTTTTTCATCTTTTATAAGGGCAATGGATACAGAAAAGAAGGGATTTCCGAGAGCAAAATTACTGCTTCCGTCAAGAGAGTCAACAATCCATGTATATTCACTATTCCTGTCAATAAAACCGCTTTCCTCTGTAAGAATACTGTGTTCAGGAAAGGTCTCAGAAATTTTTTTTATTATAAATCTGTCGTTTTCTATATCATACTCTGTGGTTATTTCCTTTGACAGCCCTCTGGTTGATATTAAAGCCTCATCCTTTTTGAAATTCTGGAGGAGAAATTCACCGGAGCTTTCTGCCAGCCTGATTGCAAAGTCTTTTAAAGAATTCATAATAATGAAATTATCTGACAATATTATAAAGTGTATCCCTCTGCCTGGGCTCTAGGCCCGCATCGATAATCAACCTTTCGATTTCCTTTACTGATAACATTTCATACTCAGCCCCTGCACTTCTTGATATACTCTCTTCCATCAGTGTGCCGCCGAGGTCATTGGCTCCGAAGCGCAGCATAAGCTGGGAGAGCTTCTTGCCGAGCTTAACCCAGGAAACCTGTAGATTATCAAAATTGTCAAGGAACAGACGGGAGGTTATATACATTCTTAATTCCTCAAAGCCGGTTGCCCCTGCCCTGCTATTCTTATTTCTGAAGGCATCGGTCTTGAAGTGTATGAATGAGAGGGGTACAAATTCAGTAAATCCACCAGTTTTATCCTGAATCTCTCTTATTATGTTTAGATGCTCAACAATATCCTTATTTTCCTCAATATGTCCGTAAAGTAATGTTGCAGTGCTAGGAATACCCAGATAATGAGCGGTTTTTATAATCTTAATCCATTCCTTCGTGGACAGTTTTGATGGACATATCTCTTCTCTAATCTCATCCACAAGAACTTCGGCGGCTGTACCTGGCATGGAATCCAGACCCTTCTCCTTAAGGTATCTGAGGCCTTCTTTAATATCAAGCCCGCTGTTATTGGAGGCATATAAAACTTCCATTGGAGAAAAAGCATGTATATGGAGACTGGTTTCTTCTTTTATATTCTTGAGTATATCACCATAATAATCAATCTCCAGCCCAGGATGTAAACCTCCCTGAATGCACACCTCGGTAGCGCCAAGAGCTTCTGCAGCCTTTGCCTTTTCAACAATCTTCTCAACAGGGTAGAAATAGGCATCGTTGCTATTTTTATCTCTTCTGAAAGCACAGAAGGCACAGCTTCCAACGCATATATTTGTGAAATTAATATTCCTGTTAATCACATAGGTGGCATAATTTCCTGTCTTTCTTTCCCTTATCCTGTCAGCAACTTTTCCTGCATCAAAAACTTTATCAGGTGTGAGGCTGAGCAGAGCAAGGGCATCCTCTTTGCTTAACCTTACACCCTCAAGAGCTTTTTCAAGGATTTCGTCAATTTCCGGCGATTTATTCATAGGTTACCATACCCTCGTCATCAGCATAAAGATTTATCACTTCACCAACTCTATCTGAGTACCATCTTTCTTTTATATATTTGGGATATACCGGAAGCCTCTCTCTAAGTTCGAGTCCAAGCCTTTCAGAAGCTTTAAAAAGCTCCTCAAGCTCTGGCCAGGCTGCCTCGGGATTTATATAATCCTTTGTAACTGGTGAAACTCCTCCAAAGTCAGAGGCGCCGTAAAGCACAAAGATGGGATAGGTGTGGGTGTTAAGATTCGGCGGGACCTGAACAGGAGATGTCAGAACTTCTCTTGCAGCACGAACAACCTTAATCATTTTAAAAATATCTGGCTCTTTATAATTTTCCATGGGAGTTCCCTTCTTTGGCTTGAAGTTCTGAACAATAACCTCCTGAATATGTTTATATTTTCTATTTAATTCTTCGATAACCTCAAGTGATAATGCAATTTCCTCGGAAGTTTCTCCTATTCCAACCAGAATGCCTGTGGTAAAGGGTATTTTAAGTTTTCCGGCAGATTCAAGAACTTTAATTCTCTCTTTAGGGTGCTTTCCCGGGCTATTTTCATGTGGCATGCCCTCTTCAGAAAGTCTCGGGCTTGCATTTTCAAGCATGGTACCCATACTGGCATTTACCTCTCTGAGCATCTTCAGTCCTTCATAATCTGCAGAGCCTGGGTTGGTATGTGGGAGAAGCTTCATGCTGAGAGCAATTTCACATAGTTCATAGAGGTACTCGGTAATATTGGAGTAACCCCATTTCTTCAGCTTTTTACCCACATCTTTATTGTTCTCAGGCCTCTCCCCAAGGGTAAACAGTGCTTCCTTACATCCATACTTTTTCCCATTTTCCAGCATCTTCGTTACCCTGCTTCTGCTCAGAAGATATGTTTTTCCCAGTCTGAAGCTGCAGTAGGAGCAGGAGTTTCTGCATGCATTGGTTACAGGTATGAAGAGATTTTTTGAGAATGTTAACTTTGATTCAAGTTGAACCCTCGGAAGTTCAAGAAATCCATTTGCATCTCTTTTGAGTATATCCAGTGCTCTCTGCATTGAATCACCTGGTCAGAATAGAGTTATTCTGGTTAACCTTGTAAGATATTATAGTTAACAAAAATTTATATTCTCTTAAGTTCATAATTTAAACTGGAGGATGACCGCTTGGATAATATAAAATCGCTTCTCAGTGATCCAGAGGTAAAGAATCTGTTGATAGAGATTCTGGATGAGGAGAGTATAGATGTAGTCTATGCTCTGATGGAAAAGAAAGCTACAGATGAAGAGATTTCAGAAGAAACAGGTTTAAGGCTGAATACAGTAAGAAGAGCTCTATATAAATTATATGAGTATAGAATAGCCAGTTACAACCGAACAAAAGATAGAGAGATTGGCTGGTATATTTACACCTGGACTTTGCATTTAAATAAGGTTAATGAGATAATAAAGACGCTGAAGAAAAGAAAACTTGAAGATATGAAGAAAAGATTGGAATTTGAGCAGAATAATGTTTTCTTCAGGTGCCGGTCAGACAACACCAAGGTTCCATTTGACAGAGCTGCTGATTATAAGTTCAGATGCCCCAGATGTAACGGGGTTCTTGAATGTGTTGATAATATCGAAATGGTAATGAATCTTAAAGGTGAAGTTAAAAGACTTGAAGAGGAACTATCGAATGGAGCCAGAGAAAATTCTTAAAAAGTTGAAACTTGATTCAGGGGTTATTGAACATTTAAATGCTGTTTCTGATACTGCTCTTGAAATTGCAGAAAAAGTTAAAATCCCTGTGGATAAACAGCTTATTTTTACCGGAGCAATACTGCACGATATTGGAAGGAATATTACTCATGACATAACCCACGTGTCAGAGGGAGCGAGACTGGCAGAGAGTCTTGTACTGGATGACAGGGTTGTGAATATAATCAGATGCCATATTGGTGCAGGATTGACGTCTGATGAAGCCATAGCTCTCGGACTCCCATCTGGCGACTATATGCCAGAAACACCTGAAGAAAAAATCGTTGCCTATGCCGACAACCTTACTGTCGGGTCAAAGAGAATCAGCTTTGATGAGAGTATAAAACTTTTTGAGAAAAAGCTTGGAAAAAAACATCCTGCAGTGGAAAGGATGAAAAAGCTTCACCGGGAAATAACTTCCTGGATGATTTAAAATATTGTTAATTCCTTGACACCTTCTATCCTCTTCAGCTCATTCAGGACTTCACCTTTTATCTCAATATCAGTAATTATAGTGAGTTTTGGATTTTCAGTTAAATACGGGTCATCGGCAATAGCCTGGCGTATTGGAATACCCTCTTCAGCCAGTTTTGATGTTACATTACCCATTATTCCGGGCTTCGAAGCATCCTGAGGGGTTATAATAAGAACGTTGAGGCCTATATGAAGTGCAACATTCTTAAGAAATGGAATAGTATCCAGGTTTGAGAATATCCTGAAGAGCTTTTCTCTATCCTTTATTCTCTTTGCCGTTGCATCCACAACTCTTCTGTCAATCTGAAGTACTCTGGCTATTTTTGCATGAGGAATTTCAATTTTTTCCAGGCATATTTTAGCTTCTTTATTGACTCTCAACCCCTTACTTAATAAAAAAAGAGCAACCTTCTTCTGGTAGGGATAATTTTTAAATTCCTGGCTGATTTCTTCCCACATCTATGTAACATCTTTTATTGCATATTATAAAAGCTTTTCCAGATGGTATTGGTATTTGTGGTATTTCATATCCGAATGAGTGGTAAACGTAAGGTTTATTTAACCCGGAAAGTAATACACTAACTCATGGTTTTAAATCTGCCCTACAACCCTGGTAACTTTTTTACCGAAAATATGGTTTATGCTGTGGCGGCAGTAGCAGTGTTTCTTATTATCCTCCTGTTTTTAATTAGAAGGGGAAGAAATAAGCCGGACAGGAAAATTTTACAGATGGAAGATAAAGAAAAAACCAGACTTTTGAGGCAGGTAGAGGCGCTTCAGTCAGAGAAAGAAACTCTTGAGAAGAAAAATATGGAGGTCAGGGAGAAGCTGGAACTGGAGATGGAGCAGATTAAAAGAAGGGAGGAAGAGTCCAGAAAAGAAGTTGAAGAAAGCAGAAAAGAATTGGAGAAGGTAGTCGCTCTCAGGGAGGAGATAGAGTTTCTCAGAAAAAAAATGGGTGAATTCAAGGATGGAATAGAAGTGCAGGAAGAGAAACTTAAAAGGGAGAAGGAAATAATTGAAAAACAGGCGGAACATAAAATTCTTGAGAAAGAGAAGGAAGTTGAAGAGTTTAAGTTGAGCTTTGCCAGAGATAAAGATTTAATAAGGAAAGAGTATGAGGAAAAACTTCTGAATCTTGAGAAAAAATATGATATGAAGCTTCTAGATGCTCAGAAGGAAATAGAGAGAAGGCGTAGCGATTATGAAACGAAGATAAACTCGCTTGAAGGCAGGATTGAGGAGATAAGCATTGAGAGGGAGCAGGATATTGAAAAACTTAAGGAGAGACTTGAGAGGGAGAAGGAGCTTGAGTTAAACAGAGTAGAAAGAGAGAAGGAAGAACTTGACAAATCTCTTAATACAAGAATAGAGGAAATAAAACTCAGAACAAAGGATGCTATAGAGACTATTACAAAGGAAAAAGAAAAAGAGATAGCAGATATCAAAGCTGAAATGGATATTATTAAGAAGGAAAACAAACAGCTCAGAGAAAAAATAAGGCTAATGGAGATAGATAATCTTTAGGTGATGGAATGGATTTAAATATAGCAGGGGCAAGGTTTGGTGAAATCCAGATTGCAGTAATAGCTTTCTTTGTATTGATTTCTCTGATTTTAAGCCTCTACGTAAAAAAATATAGAAAAATGGCAGAAAAATTCAAAAAAACTATTGGTGGTATTGATAATGAGAAGGCTGAGATTTTCTCAAGAAAGGAAGACCTTGAGAGAGAGAATAAAAGAATAAAGGAGAGGCTAAATGAACTTGAGAGGGAATCTCTTGAAAGGGAGGGTGAACTGGATCAAAAAGAGATTGAATTGAAGAAAAGGGAGGCTGGAGTTGAGGAGGAACTTAGAAAGGTGAGTGCTCTTGATGAAACAGTTGAAATGTATAGAGAAAAATTTGCTATGCTGAATAGTGAAATCGACAAACTGAAGGCAGAGCTCGATATTTACAGGAAGGAAAGGGATGAGAAGCTGAAAGAATTTAAAACCAAGACTAAAGAAGCTCTTTCGAAGTACACTGCCGATAGAGACAGACTTATAGAACAGCTGAAGAAGGAGAATAAAAAGCTTGAAGAGAAGGTTAAGTTACTGAAACAGAAGCTGAGCCTGTGGGAGAGCGTTGATGACCTGTAATTTTATTAATGACTTAATAAAAAAGAAAAATTCGAATAATGTAGAAAATATGTCAATTACCTATTAAATCCAAACATAACGATAGAATCTATAACATTTTCTTTGATAAAATATCTCTTAAATCTACCATTATTTTTAATTTCCAGTAGCCCTGAATCAACAAGTGTTCTGACATGCTTTATAACTGTACTTTTTTCAAGACCTCTGATATCTCTCTAAAATTGGTGGGTGTGCATGAAAAATAAATCTCTCGTAACATCAGGAATTGTATCAATTTTATCACTGATACTTTCAGTTATTTTCTATAATCAAATACCCACAGGTTTTTATTTTTCTATTTTCTGTTTGTTTTTCTGTTTGTATATGGGGATTATATCGTTGTTAATTGCGGTTTATTCTATTGGTATAATAACAGAGAAAAATACCTACAATAAGATAATATTCTGGAGTTTAATATTTTTGTTTGCCTTAGGAACGGCGATTTCTATCTTCAGTGTTGGGATTTTTTATTTACCTGTCCTCATTATCTTAATTTTAGCAGGGATTTCTCAAAAAAACTAAATTTTCACATATAGTGAGCCTTTGGCTCCTTTCTCTGCATTGTCTCCTGAATATTTATCAAAACTTCCGTCAAAAGGCTCGTTTTCTACAAAAGGATTCTCAACCCTTTTATCAAGGTCAAAACCTGGCAGAAGGCTTTCAATCCTACCTTTAACAACAATAGCCCCGCCAACCATCTGACCTCCTGTTCTTACTCCAGCTTTGCCGTCCACCACAATTATGCCTTTCTTCATGTGCACTCCTGTAAAAGCTCCAGTATTTCCTTTGACTATTATCTTTCCGCCATTGAGAAACTGACCTGTCTCAATTCCAGAATTACCTTCCACAATTATAATACCGCCTCTCATTCCGAGTCTATCGCCACGGTATGTGCAACCAAGATATTCTCCAGCATCCCCTTTGATATAAATCTCACCGCCTCTCATCATCATGCCGGAGAAAGAGTCAACATTACCTTCCACTGTAATTTTGCCACCTTCCATCAGCGCTCCAACATACATGCCGGCACTACCTTTTACAAGTATCTCACCTGCATTCATTTTCTGCCCTATCCTTTTTACTCCCGGAATATCACCGTCAATAACTATTCTCAGCTCTTCAGGATTGTCTGGGGCCTCTCCTGATAAATCAAAGAAATCTCTAAGCTTTCCAACCCTGTTACCATAATAAACTTCAAGTTCCAGAATCTCTTCAATGCTCTTACCAGCAAAGTTATCAGGTGTTACAGCCTCAGCTTCAAGAGTGTAAACCGGCTGGTCCAGGGGTTTAAGTAGTATATCTTTCATTGCCATCACTCTAATTTCGTTTCAATATTAATAGCTGTTGGATTGGTTAGATAGAGTTCCTGCACAGGATAGTTGTTGAGATTTACCGAGTAGAAGCGCTTGAAATTGTATTCAATATCCTTCATCACATCCTTTTTAAGCTCCTCTCCAACCTCTGCATTAACATATAAGGTTTTTCCATCCACAATATTGACTATCTCTCCATCTCTGACAAGAATTTTACCATCTTTTATTGTGTAAGCTGCCATTCTGAAACTCTTCTCAATAGCCTTATAATCTCTCGAGGGGTCAATAACCTCTGGATTAATATCATAGACTGCTATATCAGCATCAGCACTAGCACCGAGATGGCCTTTGGTTTCCTGCAGTCCCAGACTTTTTGCCTGAGCTGCTCTCGTTCCTATTGCTATTTCATTGAAGTCCAGCTCTCTGTCAATAGTTGCTAAAATTGCTTTCTTCTCAACAGCACTGTTTAGACCTGCCATGGTTTCCTCTCTATATTTATTACTCATAAGCCAGGCAAATATTGTCGGATAGTTTATAAAGGGGCCGCCGTTTGGATGGTCTGTTGTTATCATAACCTTCCAGGGGTCATCTATCAGGAGAGCAAGTTCCAGACCAACAGCCCACTGTACTGTAGAAATCGGACTTTTCTTTGAGTAGAACATAGGGGTGACACCTGGCGAGGTTTCAAGTTCAATATCTCTGTTCATCCACTTATACTTTGTAAGAGAGGCCAGATAGTATTCCATTGGAGCATCGGCCGTCATTGTTGTTGTGTCACCAAATATTAAATTGCCTGTGTCCATAACAATATTATCACGTCCGTTTACATCTTTTGCAATTTCATCGCTCCTGCTCTCGAAGGTTTTCCAGGAGTCACCACCATAACTATGAAACTGGAGATGGGTAGCCTGCATAACCTGCCTGTCACGGGAACTTTTTTTGCCTCTGGTAAGTTCAAGAGAGTCAATAGTTGTTTTATAGTTGCCCGCTCTTCCAAGATTATTGAAATGGACATGAATTGAGTGGGGAAGATTGAGAAGCTCATTCACCTTCATAAGACCTGAGATAATCTCTCCGGGTGTTATGTCGAAATGGGGTACAGGGTCATCAAGGCCTCTCACATTTTTACCCCAGCCCCAGGCCTCTCCACCGCCAGGATTAACAATTTTTATGGCATAGCCTCTGGTAGCCTTCAGAAGCCAGGCAGCATACACTGCTGCTCTCTCATAATCCTTATCTCTGAGATATTTCAGCAGAAACCAGTTGTTGCCCATGAGTACAAGTCCAGACTTATCCAGCATGGGTATATCATGAAGTTCCTCGTGCGTATGTCTTGCCGTAAGAGGAGGAATTGCTCCTGTGAAAGCTGTGGTATAGCCGAGCTGGGAGTAAAGATAACCTGCTGTAAAGGTTGTGGGTGTGGAATAACCTGTGCAGCCTCTTCTGAGTTCTGTCTTTACCTGTACATGTTTGAAGTGGTCCTCAGGTCTGAGAATTCTTCCAGAATTAACCTTGCCACCGGCAATATGACTGTGAATCTCAACACCACCTGGCATGACAATTTTGCCTGAGCAGTCAATTTTCTTTGCATTTCTATTTACACTTTCGACAATCTTACCATTCTTTATAAAAATATCTTTCTTTTCACCATTTATATTATTTGCAGGGTCATAAACAAAACCGTTTTTAAGCACAAGCTCCATTTCACTCACTCTCCAGAAGCCTATCCCTGAGCCTTTCAAGGATTTCAACATCATCAAGTATACCTTCTGGAGGTTCCTTGACCTTTCTCAGTCTGATAGGAATTGCATCCATTCTATAGGCAGTGCCTTCAACCTCTATTCCAGCTATGGCAGTTGGTATAACAACATCAGCCATAGCAGTGGTCGGGGTAGGGTGTATATCTATAGCGATATAGGGTATCTTTACAAGATTTTCAACACTCTTCTTTGGAAAGTTGGAAACAGGGTCTGAAGCAATTATAAGGGCAGCATCCAGCTCTCCACGCTGGAGCACATCATTGGCAGTAGTTTCGCCAGGATTGTATCTTGCATAACCTCTTGAGAAATCTACTGCAAAGGGAAAACCTGCCTGCCAGGATAGAACTTCAGTGAAACCAACCACGTTATAGTGTCCCCTCATGGGCATTATAACAAATTTGGTGTGAGCATTCAGGTCTCTAACAAGGGAAATAGCATTGTCAACATTTCTGTGCTTTCCGAAGCTCTGGGTGAGCCCCATACCAAAGAATATAACTCCAAACTGGGCTTTCTTCATAATATCTGCAAGTTCTTCAATCTTCTGCCTCGAAACTCCTCCGATACTATCAATCTTCAGCTCTCCGCCATTAACCACTTTTCTGAGAGCAGAAAGGACCTCATAATCTTTGCCATAATCCATAGGAATGAAAAGATTAGCGAGCTTTGCAGTATCAGTTTTTCTTACATCAATTACAACAAGTTTTCTGTCCTGCTGACCCCTTTCTCTGAAGTAACCTCTTGGAAATATGGAATACCTTGAGAGATGCCTTGGATGTCCATGCATGGGATTTGAGCCCCAGTATATGACAAGGTCTGCTCTGTTTTTAACCTCACCAAGTGTGCAGGTTGACATCCCTACATCGTGAACTGCAAGAACACTGGGGCCATGGCATACAGTTGAGGTGCTGTCTATAAGTGCTCCGAGATTTTCTGCTATCTCTACTCCAACCTTATCAGCCTCACAGCTTGTAGAACTCCAGCCATATAACAGTGGTTTGGTTGCTTTCCTTAGAATTTCAGCAGCTCTATCTATAGCCTCTTCAAGTGTAACTTCAACCAGTTTTCCATTTTTTCTCACCATGGGCTTTAGAAGCCTGTGTTCCATATCGTTGGCACTCAGGAATTTGGCTGTACCTATTCTACAGGCATGCCTTATCTCTTCAATTACATCACCTTCTGTCTCCACCTGTATGTCATCGCAGAGGGTTCCACAGAAGGTGCACACAATATCATTGTGAATCATAATTCTCACCCTTTATCTTCAAGAAATTTTGAATAGAGAGTTTCAACAAGTTCTTCAGTACCAAGCACATTGTCATCAGGAGCAGGCACAACCTTTGCTTTTATTCCTTTAAAGGGAGGCATGCCGGTGCCGTCTGTACCTGAGCCTATAAGAGTATTTGCCCAGGGTCCCAGTGGCATAAATGCTATTCCCTCATGAGGTGCATCCTTTGATTTTACTGCCTTTACAGCAACACTCCCTGCTGGGGTTTCAACTTTAACTGTATCGCCCTCCCTGACCCCTATTTTCACCATATCATTAGGGTCTAACTCCACAGAAGCACAGGCTCTGGAGAAATTCTCAAGATTTTTTCCTTTTTCCATGGCTTCACCCTGTGTCACAGTCCTTCCGGTTATGAGAGTAAATTCCAGCATATTTTTACCTCTCCTCAAGTTTGGCAACAAGCTCTTCTTTTACTCTGTCCAGTTTTCCTGCCTCAAGCATGAACCTTATCTTTACAGTGTTGAACCTGTCAATCATACTCTCAAGGGTTTTTCTGAGCTTTTCTGCCTTTTCAGGGTCAACTGTTATCTCTGCCACTTCTTCAACTTCCTTCTCTTTCTCCTCTGTCATGGGAGGCTCACTTGTGTAAATATATCCAACTCTGTGGTCTTCTTCAATTTTACCTGCTTCAAATATCTTATTTTCATTCTTAAGTGTGAATATTAAATTTAATGCAAGTCTATTTGGAATTTCAAGTTTTTCTATAATCTGTTCTATGGATAGAGGACCTTCCTTCTTTATTATATCATAAACAATGGCTTTTTCTCCTGTCATCCACAGATTATCGGCAGAAAGCTTTACTTCAAGCTTCTGTTGCCCCTGTACTTCAATTTTTATTGCACCGTAGCCGCAGGCATTGACACATGTTCCGCAACCTGTGCAGAACTCAGGGTCATATATTTTTACTGCACCGGTGATAACTCCAAAATTTCTCTGCTCATCTGAGCCGGACCCACCAGCTACATTATTATCACTGAAAGCGCTTACAGGGCATACAACAATACAGTTGCCACACCCCTGACATAGTTCTTCATCTATTTTTAAAGTGAAGTTACCCATAATTTTCACCCTACAAAACTTTTGAAGGCTTTTTCCCAGGCCTTTGTCCAGGACTTTTCTTCACCCTTTGTGTATTTTACACTGCTTCTCTTAAGTGTTATTGCATTCACAGGGCACACCTTCTCACATGCGGAACAGAAACAGCATATCTGGGTTGTAACTTCGACTTTCGGTACTTTTTCCCAGAGTTTGTTATAATTGGGAAGGTAAATAGCGCCGGTGGGACATATCTCCTTGCAGCTCCCACAGCCCTGACATATCTCTTGGTCCACAACTAATTCACCATCAAATATTTTATTCACCTTTATAGCTTCAGTGGGGCAGGCTTTCTCACAGGCAGAGCAGAAAACGCATTTATCTTCGTCTCTTTCCATGGTGTTTATATTTTTGTCTTCAACTTCTTTAATTCCTGCAAAGGTTATGGCATTTCTGGGACATGCATTCATACAATCTTCGCAGGCTTCTAGCTTCTCTTCATTTTTCATGCTGCATTTATTCTGATTGAATATATGAATTCCCTCATAGTTCACAAAATCTCTATTATTTTTAACACTTCTTCCATCTATTTCAACGTTTATGGAATTAAAAAGGCAGATTGCGCTGCATATTCCGCAGAGTACACACTTTTCAGCGTCTATGGAAATATGTGGTACATCGGAAAGTCCTTTATTTATGGCTCCGAGGGGACCCAGATAGACAGCCTTTGTGGGACAGGCTTCAACGCACATTCCGCATCCAGTGCACCTGTCTTTATCGTATATAAGCCTTCTATTTTCTCTGGTAGAATCCCTCTCAAAAAGCATGATACCTTCATTAAACTTAAGGGTGTAACTGAGCTCATCTTCACTCATAATATCACCAAAATAATTTGTCATGATTTTTCATGTATGTCTTATTGTTAACGATATAAATTTATATGTTCCACCTCTTTATAGCGAGTTCAAAAATATCATTTCCAGAGCTATCGTTTGCAACTATGAGGGGGAATCTATCCATTTCAAGTTTATATAGCGCCTCCGGACCAAGCTCAGGATAAGCAATCAGCTTTGATTTTATTATTCTTTTTGCTGCAAGGGCACCTGCACCTCCTATGGCTGCAAAGTAAACCGCTTTGTTTTTAACTATAGCTTCTCTGACTTCCCTGCTCCTTTTACCCTTGCCTATCATCCCTTTCAATCCAAGTTCCAGAAGTCTCGGGGTGTAGCTGTCCATCCTTGAAGATGTTGTGGGGCCGGCTGCTCCAATAATTTTCCGGGGCGGTGGTGGTGTCGGGCCCATATAGTAAATCACCTGCCCCTCTATGTCAAAGGGCAGAGCTTCACGGCTCTCAAGGGCATCAAAAAACTTTTTATGCGTGGCATCTCTTGCCGAGTATACAGTACCCGAAAGTTCAACCATGTCCCCGGCTTTGAGTCTGAGGATTGTTTCTTCAGTCAGTGGCGTTTTAATGTGAATCATAATTCCACCTCCCTGTATCTGTGAGCATGGCATTCAATAACAACAGCCACAGGTAAGGAGCCGATGTGACAGGGAGCTTCCTCGATATGAACCTCGAAGGCTGTGACTCTTCCACCCATACCCTGTGGTCCTATACCAAGGTTATTTATTTCTTCAAGAAGCTCCTTTTCCTTTTCGGCATAGAAGGTTTCTCTGTGTTCGGAACCTACCCCCCTGTAGAGTGCATTTTTGGCAAGGAGGGGAGCTTTTTCCAGATTCCCTCCTATTCCAAGCCCGATTATTATAGGAGGGCAGGGATTTGGACCAGCCTCTCTGACTGTTTCCAGTACAAAGCTCTTTATACCTTCCCAGCCTTCAGCAGGTTTGAGCATCTTAACCTTTGACATATTTTCACTGCCTGAACCCCTGGCGCAGAATTTAATCCTGAGCCTGTCGCCTTTGACAAGGTTTATATGTACAATTGCGGGTGTATTATCGCCTGTATTTTCTCTCCTGAGAGGGTCACTGACTATAGACTTTCTGAGATAGCCTTTTTTATATCCTCTTCTCACACCTTCATTTAAAGCATCAATAAAACCGGGAAAATCAAATATAACCTCTTCGCCGAGCTCGACAAAGATTATAGCCACTCCTGTGTCCTGACAGTAGGGTATCCATTCCTTTTCAGCAATTTCGGCATTTTCGAGAAGTTTTTCAAGGATATGTTTTCCAAGGTCAGATTTCTCAATTTTGAGAGCATTATCAATCTTTTCTGTCATCTCTTTTTTTGCTATATAACATGAGTCAATGGCGAGCTTTTCCACGGTTTCAATTATCTTCTCAAGTCTGACAGTACGCATGACTCAGTTTCATTCTTGCACAATAAAAGTTTTTCTTTCTTTTTAGAATTAAGTGTTGTATTTCTTAATAAAAATTTCATTTTTTACCTTTTATGAGTTGATTCACTTCTTTGTATGAGAAAGTTTTTCTCAGATTTTCCATAGGGCATATCTTCGCTGTGATGTGTTATATTTCTCCTCTTACAATATATTTGCTGTAATCTAATCTGTTTTAGCGATATGGAATGCATAGCAAATTAGTTTGGGTAAGTGGCACAGGTGAATTAATATGCTGGAAACATGTTCGCAGATAGAATTAACTTCTATGAATGCATATTTACTATTGTGATAGAAAATGCAGATAATAAATTTAGACGAGTATGCGCAGTTCAGGGAAGATAGGTATAACCTCAGGCTACTCCACGACTCACCTGGCTGGCGGATAATAAACTTCAACTTTGAGGCAGGGCAGGAGCTGCCTGTGCACAGTCATGATGTTGAAAGCGAGGTTATGATTCTTGTGCTGGCCGGGGAAGGATATTTCACTGGCGGGGAGAGCGAGGTTGAAGTCAGGCCCGGGAGTATGCTGATAAGCAAGGTAAGTGAGCCTCACGGCATTAAGGCAACTACACGCATGCGTGTTCTGGTTGCGATTGCTCCGCCGATATAACTCTCAAATATTCAACTTCAAATCTTTCTGAGCTCTCCCAGAAGTTCTGCACTCCTCCTTGTCCCCAGAGCCCTGAAAATTCTGTAACCATGCCTGAGAGCAACTTTAAGAAGAAAACTGTGCCTGTCAAAACTGAAGTTTTTCTTTATCTCATCAACAGCCTCCTTATCCAAGGTTCTGAAAATCTTATCAAGCTCCTCCCCGGTAAGAGAGTGGAAGAGCTTCGAAAAGTGCAGCCCGAAGTTTATCTCCCTGCCCATATTTTTCTTCCACAACTTTTCATACCTGCTTAAAGAGCCCTCTGAGAAATTACCGGCATCTTTTAACACTTCTGCTGCCAGCTTCCCGGATGTTATGCCAAAGATTACTCCACCCCCTGTAATCGGCTTTATGAATCCGGCAGCTTCGCCCACTATTAGCAAACTTTCGGCGTATGTTTTATTAATAATTCCAAGGGGTATAACATCTCCAGTCTCGGCAAGAATCTCACCTTCTATCCCCTTTTCACTGACAAGCTTTTTTAAGGCAGATTTTGGTGAAAGAGTTGTACCCCTTGAACACAGACCAACTCTGCATTTCTCGCCTGCAGGAACCTTCCAGGCAAAGAAATTCCTGGCATGATGAGTAAAATAAACTTCAGTCAGCTCAGCACTGCAGTTTACCTCCAGCTGATAGCAGGATAGTATATGAGCTGGTTTCCATCTCTCCCTGAGCCCCTGAGAAAGAGCAATCTCTGACCTGAAACCGTCAGCCCCTATGAGAACCTTCGCCTCTACTTCTTCAATCTTACCTTCTCTAAGAAGTTTTATTTTCCATCCTTTTCTCTTCCTCTCAACCTTTACTACTCTGGTTGATGTGAGAATCTCGGCACCCTCATCAAGAGCATTTTCACCAAGCCCTCTATCAAAAGCTGCTCTATCCACAACTACGGCAACAGGTTTTGAAAATGAAAATTCAAGGTTTTCGGTGTTTGAGTGAAGCCTTGCAGATTTTATATAACTCAGAACAGAGTCTTTATAATCAATCCCCAGCCTTTCAAGAGACTTTATGCCGAGAACTCCTGTGCAACTGATATTCCCCAATTCAGGATGCTCCTCGGCAATACCAACCTCAAATTCTGAGGCAAGTTCTCCTGCACATGCCAGCCCTGCTGGTCCTGCTCCTGCAATGAATATATCGAAGTGCATCAATGAATCACCATTACAGGGATGCTTGCTTTTCTCACAACTTCTTCAGATACGCTGCCCAGAAGAAGCTTTTTCAGGCCTGTCTTTCCAAGGCTGCCCATCACAATAAGGTCATATCCATCCTCACTCTCGTCGAGAATTGACCGGGCTGTACTTCTTGAAACAAGAATAAGAGTGCTGAGCTTTACGCATTTATTCTCAGCTCTCTTTTTCAGTACATTAAAGCAATCCTTTGCCATAACAGCCTTCTGTCTATCTATATCCTCGGGAGAGAGGAACCTGGGCGGCTTTAATTCAATTACATGAAGAGCAGTAACCTCTGCTTCCAGCTTCTTCCCCAGATATATTGCATATTTTCCTGCTTTTTCAGAGAAGGCGGAACCATCAGTGGCAAGGAGTATTTTTTTAATCATAGTTACACCTCATAAACATAATAACTTTCCTGTCTGAAAGGCTTATATCTTTCTCCCATACTTGAATAAAATCTCCTGAAAAATTCTACCCAGTGCAGCCTTAAAGAATGAATGAATACAATAAAAGTGCTGGAAGCAAGAATTATTGCTGAACCAAGGAGGAATAAAACAGCACCTGTGATTATTCCAGTAATCGTTCTGGGAAGACTCAGAATAATCATTGTAAAAATCCCTGTGAAGATAATATGCATGGATGCAAGAGCCCCTATCCTTATATATGATAGAATATTGGTAAAGAGAGATATAACCTCCTCAAAGGAGCCGAATCCTTTCATATAGAATAGAAGAACCAGTCCCGGAATCATAATCAAAAAACCTGCTGCAGTGTACCCTGAATAAAAAAATAAAGCTGAAAGGAGTATGAGAAGAAGAGAAACAGGATATAAACTCTCTCTGCTTTTATATTCCGTGATAATTCTTGATATTAAACTCAGGGAGATATGAACAAATCCCAGAGCAAGAGAGAGGATAAAAAGAGATGAAATATCTTTTTCAATCTCTCCCACATAGGAAGTTACCTTCAAAATACCACCGAAAAACTCTCCGAAAACGAAACCAAAAATAAAACTTGATATTCCGGCATACATTAATATCAGATTCAGTGAATGCATTACCTGGTCTTTCTTTGTGGTAGCCAGATATATTACGAGGCTTAAAAGGGTTAGGCTGATACCGTAGCCGATATCAGCAAACATAATTCCGAACATGAGAGTGAAGCTCAGAGCAACCAGCGGTGTCGGGTCTATACCCCTGTAGGCAGGATAACCATAGGTTGTTGTCAGAATTTCAAAAGGTTTAAGAAAAGCAGGGTTTTTAAGTTTTATGGGAGGTTCTTCATCTTCATATGGTTTTCTATCATAGAAAAAAGAGGTGTCGCATGATTTTTTGAGAATCCTTTCGATTTTATCTGCATCATTCTGAGGTATCCAGCCACTCACTGCACACACATATTCTGTCCTTCCAAAATTCTTCATTGCTTTTTCAGTTATAAGCATATTTTTTAGAATATCATTATAAAATAAAATTTCTCTATTTGCCTTTTTCCCTAAAGTTTTCAATTTCATATCTATATTTTTAATTTTCCTCTTATTCTCATCTATAAGGTTCTTTAAATAACTTCTTCTTTTAAAATCTCCAGTGTCCTTAAGTTCAAATTCTATTTTATTCAGTTCTTTCTCAAACTTTTCTTTTTCAGATTTAAGTTCTTTAAAATCATTTTCAAGAGTTTTAATTCTTGCCTCAATTTCCTCCAGCTCCGGAAATTCTGAAATAATCTTTAGTGGGATATGTCTTGGTCCCAAGAGTCTTTCTTTCAGTTGCAGCCTTTCCCTTAAAAATAGAGAGTTCAGATTTTCAAGTTTGTTAATGCACTCCATAACTCTGCTCTCCCAGGTCTCCAAAGGTTTGAGATTGGGCATTTCCTTCTTTATATCAGTAAGGTGGAGACATCCAGCTTTTCTGATAGCTTTAACCACATCAGTGAGACAATCTATGTAAAAAACAAAATAAACCTTCAGCATTCTCTCGGGTTTGAAGAGATTTATGAAGAACATCGCAGAAGACCAACGACTTTAGAGGCTGTCCGACAATTCAATATCAGTGGTTAAAAGGATAAAAATGGCGAAGATCTGATTGAAAATCCCAAGCCCCCATAATGTCAGGTTGTGTAAAAACACATGTTTGCATGAAAAAGAAGGTAGAGAATTCACAAAATTGGTGGTTTTCACACAGTCTGATGTTGAGAGTCGCTCGTTCACACCCATATCTGTCAAAACACTCTTTTCCCCTATATGCTTCCATATCCTTTTGAGATTATGGGCAGTACATACCAAATTGAACTCAGTTTTAACTGTTGTCACTCCCCGTGTGAGGAACTCCCTTAAACCCATGTTTTGCTTGATATCCCCGAAAGGAGCCTCTACAGTCCTAGCCCTCATCTTGTATTTCTTCCGTCCTGCGTCAGACCGCATTTTCTCTGCCATCTCGAGTCTCAAGGTCTCATGCCCATATGATTTCACTATCCTCCCTTTTTTGCTCTTGGTACATCGTTTTCGGGAGCTGCACTCAAAGCATACTTTCATTCCGCACCGATATGTTCTGACTCTACGACCATTACTCTTGTCCAAATATTCTGTGCTGAGGGTAAGGTTTTTCCCTTCGGGACAGATGAAGAAGTCCTTGTCTTTATCGTAGCGGAACATACGTTTCAGGAAAAAACCCTCTCTTCTGGTGCTACCTTTCATTTCTGTGGCAAGATCCTCGTCAGGTATGTAACCGTCTATTTTTTTACTCTTCAGGAATAGTATGTTGTCCATGCTGTAATAACCGTTGTCGGCACTCACTTCTATGTCTGAAAGGTCTTTTCCCAGATACTCTTCCGTTTGTTCTATTTGAGGTATCAGTTGGCCTGAGTCATGCGAATCCTGAACGACGTCATTGGCTAAAATTATCCCTTCTTCTGAATCCACTGTTATTTGAGCATTGTAGGAGAGTCCTATTCGTCCATTGCTGTTCCGCATGAATCTGCTTTCCGGGTCGGTAAGACTGGCAAGATTGCCTTTCCCACGCTCCATTTCATCCCTGGCTTTTCCCATAATCTTTAAAAGGCGTCTTCTCTCCTTATCGTCTCCTTTCTTGAAACGCTCCTTGATTCTGGATACTATCTTCTTCTTGTCGGTGTCTTCAGGAAGTTCATAGCCTGTCTTGTCCAGACCGTAAATCTCGTCCTCCTTTTCGTCTTCTTCAGCACCCCTCGCCAACTCCTCTCTGATGAACCTATCAATTTCATCCAGGTCCTCCTTTTTAATCACACTGTAGTTGGAGGCATTGGCTTTCACCCTGGTGCCGTCGATGGATATGTGTCCCAGATGCACCATGTCAAGACTTTTGGCAAGCATCACAACCTCTTTGAATGCCCTTCTCACCTCTTCCGGATGGTCTTTTCTGAAGTCGCTTATCGTCCTAAAATCGGGTTTAAGAAGACCTGCAAGGTACATGTAAACCACGTTTTCCCTGGCTAGCTTTGCGATATTCCTCGATGAGTGAATCCCGTCTATTGTTGCCATAATGAGAATTTTTAGCATCACCTTCGGATGATAGGCTGGGTGGCCTGGACCCTCGTAACTGGACTCTAAATCATTAAAGTCCATCCCGCCCATCACCATATCTACAAGGTGGCATATGTGATTGTCAGGTATCATATCCCTGATGTCATGTGGGAATAGCCACTCTTGTCCCTTCAAATTCCTGTAGAAGACCATCTCATTCTCCCCTGCAACGCCTCAATGTTAAGGTATCCTTATCCTCCACACTCCATTCGAAGCACGCCCCTTTCTTAAAGTCCATAGCCTGAACTATAGCACTCGGTAGATTAACGTAATACTGCCTTGATTTCTCCCTATTTATCTGCTGGATCTTTGTCTTGTAACCCATATATAACACCTCTTTTAGTATAGTTATATAACTATATTCAGGCAGATATAAAACTTTCGCTCCTGATTTTAAGATTGATGTAAAATCACTCCGTTATTTGCCCGAACATGTGGATTTTATATTACTGAGAGTAATTGTCGGACAGCCTCTTTAGTCGTTGGATGAATGCGTTACTATTTTAAAAATATTGAAATACCTCTAGCTAAGGGTATAATGAATCGTAAATTTTAATTTATTGGTGAAAATAAGCATAAAGTTTATATACTTATAAAAACAATGATTATATACTGAAGAGTGGATATAA
>BDTY01000098.1 GCA_002897955.1 archaeon BMS3Bbin15 | reverse complement strand
CTCTGCATTCAATTGATTCTACAACCATTTCAGCAGGAATCCTTCTGTTTTCTTTTGATAGAATTTCAACCTCATATCTTTCATGAGTATCTTCTTCAGAATCTTCTATCATATTTTTATACTCCTGAGGTACAAGTTTAATAAAAGGTTTTTCTGTCAATTCCTCTTTGGAAAATCCTACCATCTCGGCCATCTTCGAATTTGCAAATTTTAAAAGACCATTCTGAATAATAACAATTCCATTGTTTCCTTTCTCCAGTAAAGTCAAACATCTGTCTTCATGTTCATTCAGTGCCTTCTCCAGTCGTTTGGCTCTGTTTGATAGATATGAGAAAAGAGACACTGCAGAAAAAGAAAAAATAAAGCTGGCAACTGCACCAATAATCAGATAATCAGGATATATTTTCCCTCTGAATATTAGACTCCCTAAAGAAACAACAAACCCCGTCAAAATCAAAGAGACAATTATAGATAGTAACGTAAAATATCGGGTATTTATTCTTCTAAATTTAATATCTGTTATATGCATATCTCTCCACTCTCAAAATAACTATCGAAAGAAACTGGTACATAGTAAATACTTATCTTTTATTTTATATAAAAATTTCCTGAACCAAAAAGTATTTAAGTTAAAAGATATTACACAATTGTGTAATAAACAGGTGATGTATAATATGTTTATAGGAGAAGCCCTTATAGGAGAAGGTTATGAAGTTGCCCATATTGATTTAATTATGGGAGATAAGAATGGGGTTGTGGGCCAGGCTTTTGCCAGTGGCTTGAGCCATCTTAGTTCAGGGCACACACCCCTGCTCAGCGTTATAAGGCCAAATCTACCCCCAAAGCCCTATACTCTTGTGGTGCCAAAGGTTACAGTAAAGGCTATGGGCGATGTGGAAAAGATTTTCGGCCCAGCTCAGGCAGCAGTTGCCAAAGCTGTTGCAGATTCTGTTGAAGAAGGTATAATACCTATGGAGAAGCTTGATGAGTGGGTTATTGTTGTCAGTGTATTCATTCATCCTGAGGCAACTGACTACAGGAGGATATACCACTATAACTACTCGGGGACAAAGCTTGCTATCAAGAGAGCAATGACAAACTATCCCAGCTGGGATAAAATCAAGTTCGATAAGGACAGGGCAACTCATCCAATTATGGGCTTCAAGGTTCCAAGACTCTGGAGGCCACCCTATCTTCAGATTGCTCTTGACGTGCCAAACATAGACAACGCAAAGAATGTTATTAAGAATATTCCAAAGAACGATAGAATCATCCTCGAAGCAGGCACACCTCTACTCAAGCGTTATGGAACAAAAGTTATAAATGACCTCCGTGAGGTTGCAAAAGACTCTTTATTTATTGCTGACCTCAAAACTCTCGATGTTGGCAAGATTGAGGTTGATTTAGCCTATGATGAAACAGCAGATGCTGTAGTTGTAAGCGGCCTTGCTACGTCTCAAACCATAGACAAATTTATATATGAAGCAAGAAGGCTTGGCATTTATGCTGTTGTGGATATGCTCAATGTAGAATCTCCCCTGGACAGGCTGAAAAGCATCAAGGAACTTCCGGATGTTGTAATTCTGCACAGAGCTATAGATGCTGAGAGTGAAGAGGACCAGCGCTGGAAATGGGTAAGAATGATAAAAGAGGAATTCAAAGGTGAGAAGATACTCATTGCTGTTGCCGGAGGTATAACTCCCCAGACTGCATCTGAAGCACTGAAAAATGGTGCGGATATACTCATAGTTGGAAGATATATAACCCAGAGCAAAGACGTAAGGAAATCCACCATAGATTTCCTGGATGTTCTGAGCAGGGAACTTCCAAAAGAGCCGGGTGATATCGACCTATTCAGAGTGCATGTGGAATAGAGGCGAAGCTCTCTATCCCCCTATTTTTTATTAAATCTATAGAGAGAACATGGAAAGAACTCAGTAATGTTCATCATAATCTTTCCTTCTCTTATAATATTATAATTTCTTCTAAGCACAGCTTCACCAGGAGAAATTCTGAAAATTCTGGAGAGTTTCTTTCCTGCCTTAACAACTGAATAATTCCTGAGCTCACGTCTTGATTCAATTTTAAGTTTTCTCATTATTCTGCCTATAGGGATATCCTCTTTCATAATATATCCCCTGAATTCCGGCTCTATTCTCTCCACAGGAGTCAATGATACTGCATAGGCAGTATTGATTTCACCGGCTCTGAGAATGACAACCCTCAGATTCACCTTGTTGCCCTTATGAATCTCAAGAAGACTGGCAACTCTCTCACCTGCCTTTATAACCTTCTGAAGCTCTGTCTCCACCTCCACCTGACCAAAAAGAGCTTCCAGCACTCTTGTTACTGAGCCGTCTGTTGTAAGCAGAATTCTGTGCACAGGAGATAGTTTCTTCTCAATCTCCTCAAATCTCACCTCAATGCAACCCCTCTTATATCTTCAAGTTCGAATTCTCTTTCCTCCATAAATTCCTTCATCTCCAGAGAAACCTTCCTGAAAACCGAGATACCCCTTAATAAAACACCCGTGCCTATCTGCACAGCCTCTGCCCCGGCCATTATAAACTCAAGAGCATCTTCTCCAGTGAGAATACCTCCGCATCCTATAACCGGTATTGAAACCTCACTTGCTATTTCATAAACACAGCGTACAGCTATGGATTTGATACATTTTCCGGAGATACCACCCACTTTGTTTCCAAGAACAGGTCTCCTTGCATCGATATTTATACTCATTGCCTTTATTGTATTTATAGCCACAATGGCATCAGCCTTTGCCTCTTCACAGGCCTTTGCAATCTCTGCAATATCTCCGGCTTCAGCGGTGAGCTTGGCAAAAACAGGCACTTTAACCTTCCTCTTAACCTCTCTTACAACTTCAAAGGCAAGCTCAGGGCTCTTTCCAAAGAAGTTCCCGGCCCGCTCGACATTGGGACAGGAAAGGTTAAGTTCTATTGCATCAGCATAGCTATCGAGTGCTCCGGCTGCTCTCACATAATCATCAACACTGAAACCATATACACTTGCTATAACAGGCACGCCAGCTTCTCTGGCAATTTCAAGTTCTCCTGCCATTTCATCAATACCACAATTTGACAGCCCCACCGCATTGAGCAGTCCCTGAGGAACCTCAATAACAGTTGGATTTCTATGTCCCACTCTTGCCTCATTACCAGCAGATTTTGAAACAACTGCTCCGGCACCTGCCATAGCAACTCTTCTCAGAGAGGCTCCTGTTGTGCCAAGAATTCCCGAGGCAAGTATTGTGGGATTTTTCAGTTTTATACCCGCAACTTCAACTTCCAGCAAAAGCTCACCTTGTCTAAGTTATTGCCAGGTAAATAAAATTCTTTTGGATGAAACACAGGAAATAGTAGCCCACCCAAAAAGTTTAAATAGTATTGTTACTTAGGAGACTTAGGTGAGCCTAAATGCAGGGAGATAAATTACAGGGCGGTGAGAAACACACAGAGGGAGAAGGTAGAGAGGAAGATGTGGGAGATATAGAAGAAATCAGAAGGCGAACCTGGAATTTATTTTCACTTAAGCATGCAGTATCTCTACGATTGCGCGGCCTGATATCGTTTCTGGGTGTGTTCGGCCCTGGTCTGGTCGTCATGCTGGCTGACACCGATGCAGGCAGTGTGATTACAGCCGCACAGAGCGGAGCAGTATGGGGCTATAAACTCCTTCTTCTGCAGGTTGTGCTTATCCCGGTACTATATATAGTGCAGGAGTTAACTGTACGGCTTGGCCTTGTCACCGGTAAAGGACATGGAGAACTTATTCGCGACCATTTCGGCCCAAAATGGGCATGGTTTTCAGTAGGCACATTGACTCTGGCCGGCATAGGTGCACTTATTACAGAGTTCGCAGGTATAGGGGGGGTTGGGCTGCTCTTCGGGATACCTCTATGGGTCAGCGTTGGAATGGCTGTAACCTTCCTTGCAATAGTAGTATGGACAGGGTCATACTATTCAGTAGAGCGAATCGCAATTATGATAGGTAGCTTTGAACTGGCCTTTGTCTTTGTAGCTCTGTGGGCCAGGCCAAACCCTTCTGAAATACTTACAGGGCTCACGCAGATACCATGGAAAAACTCGGGTTACCTGTACCTTGCTGCAGCCAATGTAGGTGCGGTAATTATGCCCTGGATGATTTTTTATCAGCAATCTGCAGTTGTAGATAAAGGGCTAACAGTTCGCAACCTGCGTGCAGCCAGATGGGATACACTCTGGGGGTCACTGATAACTCAGGTGATAATGGCTGCAATACTTATCGCTGCTGCCGCCACACTGGGCCAGAGCCACCCGGGCATACCTCTGGATACAGTGCAGCAGATTACCCATGCTCTTATTCCATTTTTGGGAAAGGACTTCGGAGTTCTGTTTTTTGCTCTGGGCATGATTGGAGCAGCAATGGTAGCTGCCATTGTAGTCTCGCTCGCAATGGCCTGGGGTCTGGGTGAAGTCAGCGGATATCGGCGCTCGCTCGAACATCACCCTATGGAGGCACCATGGTTCTACGCTATCTATACAATTGCACTGGTTCTGGGCGGGCTGTTTGTCATATCTGGAGTTAATCTGGTCGACCTCAGCATCGGTGTTCAGATTATGAATGCCCTGCTATTGCCCATTGTTCTGGGTTTTCTCTATCTGCTGGCATTGAAGGCATTGCCTGAGCCGTACAAACTGCAGGGAACATATGCTGTAGTGGTGGGCCTGGTTGTTGTGATAACCAGTGGATTCGGAGTGTTTGCTGTACTGAATACATTACTTTAAAAATCATGTTTATTGAAATTCTGGGTGATGATAGCATTACTACTATTGATGTTATTTGAGGTTAATAAGAAGGTGGTAAATGTGCTTAAGGCTGTTTTTCATGTGGATATGGAAGATGTTTCAAGATTTGAACTTGCTCTGGGAAATATGATGAATCTCCAGAAGGATATGGGCCATGAGAATATGGACATAGCCCTGCTAGCTAACGGAAATTCAGTAAAACACTTTGTAAAGGAAGGTAATATGGAGTACCTCCCAAGGCTCAAAGAGTTGCACGAAAAGGGTGTGAAATTCTATCTTTGCAATAACTCACTGAATAAACACAGCCTGAAGAGGGAGCAGATGTTTGATTTTTGCGATGTTGTACCTGCCGGAGTTACAAAACTCATAAAACTCCAGAAAGAAGGCTATGCCTATATAAAGCCGTGAATATGTGCGAGGGGCTTCATTCCTTAAAACATTATGTTAATGGATAAATAAAGAAAGTGGCCCTTCTTAGGAATTTTAGGCTGGCAAAGCAAATAATCAACAGGTGAGCTATAGTCTTCTTACCTATATACCAATTTTTTCAATCTTTGCAGGAATATAATTTCTGGAGATACCACCGCAAACAGGGTCTGAGAGCAGGTGTATTCCCTTTAAAGAATTATCTCTTAAAGCTACAGGGTTAATATTAATACCTCTTCCGATATCTCTGTCTCCTCTGACCAGCTTCTTTCCTATGGTATAGTCCCTGGAACCCCACTCTGTGTGACCATAGCCGAAGGCAATGGCTATAGTGCCTGGCATTACACCCTCCAGGAGTTTTGCAGTGGCTTCCATTCTACCCTCTGGCGTGATTATCCTTACCCTGTCACCAGAGCTGATATCAAACTTTTCAGCATCTTCCGGGTTTATCTGGATAAAATTTGTCTTTTTAAGCTCCTGAAGGGCTCTGACATTTGCCAGATTGGAAACACTTCTGAATCTTGATTTATATGAAATAATAATAAATGGCCACTCTTCTTTTTTGAATTTCTCGTCAATGAAAGTGCCGTCGGCAAAAGCAGGCTTTAACCATGAAGCAGTACCCTTCCTGTATTTTCCTGTGATGCTATCCTTTGAAGAGGCTATCTGTTCGCTGTATATTGCAATGTGTCCCTCCCACAGCATATTCTTAAATTCTCCTTTGTTTTCCCTATCCTTATCCTCAAATCTTCCTCCTCTGGCAAGAACGTACAGCACCTTTTTCCATTCCTCACGGCTTAAGGCTTCCCTGCTGGAATTGTATATCCTTTTAAGATATCTGGCAACATTCAGGTCATCCTCATGTATATCAGGAACAGGGATCCCATCATAGGCCACATTGGCTATAGCCTTCAGGAAATAGTCTTCTCCTTTTTGTATCTGCCATATCTTACCTCTCTTATCCTTTATTCCGCTTTTTCCAAACCCTGGGAGGTCAAGAACCCTGGAAATATCAATAAGATATTGCTCCATACCCATGACAATGCCGTCCTCTCTTTTTGTTCTGGGTTCAACCACAGGTATGCGTACTGCACTTAATCTGTGTGGAACTCCAGCCCAGACCCCCATAACCCCCCAGCTCTCAAAGAAGGTTGTATCGGGAATTATATAGTCAGCATATTTTGTGGTTTCTCCCATTGCAACATCACAGGATATTATGAGTGGTATTATTCCCGGGTCTTTTAATACCTTGATTATATCCTTTTTCGCCAGACCTGCCGTTGTGTATAGGGGATTTGCCATCCAGTTAAAGATTATTTTGGGTTTGTAGGGATAACCTGTTTTAATGGCTTCAAACACCCCGGCCACCAGTTGCTCCGGTGATGTATTGGAATACCAGGGGAGTTTTGCCGGATACGGATTTTTACCTTTTTCTTTTTTGCGTCTGTATTCTGTGGTTTTCTCATAGGGGAATCCCCTTGCGATATTTGCACCCCTAGGGGTTACTCCTCCTGGAAAATTGACAAGGTCGTAGGCAGGGCCCCTGGCAACTGTCTGATATTGCCCGCTAATAACAAGACCACCCCTGTAGTTTATATTGCCTATCAGGGCATTAAGGGTCAGGATTGCCATGGCACTGTAGTATCCATTTGATTGCATAACACCACCGTGAACCTCTGTGGCTGCCCTGACACCATGAACTGTGAACTCCTCTGCCAGCCCTACAATCTTTTCAAGAGATATGCCGCATGCCCTGGAATACTCCTCCATAGAATGGGATAGGCTCTCCTCCTTTAGTATCTGAAGGGAGGTCTTTACATAAACACTGCTACCATCCTCCAGTGTGACAATTCCTGAATAGAACAGCCTTGCATTATCAATTTCATTGTAGTTAACCGGGATGCCTTTTTCAGGATGTAAAACCACATATTCATTTTCTGACCCAAGACCTGGGGCATCAGCCTTTAGAAACCTGCCGGAATCTTTCCTGCCCTCTTCAGTAATAACAAGATAGGTTGCATTTGACCAGCTTGGAATGCCTGCCTTTCTGGCAGCCTTCTTTGTTGTTAGCCGGAGATACTTTCTGTTATACTTTTTATGCTCAATAATCCATCTTATTATTGCCATGGCAAGGGCGCCGTCACTACCCGGTCTTATGGGCAGCCAGGTGGTTTTATCAGATGATGCTGAAACCCCAGCAGGCATGAAGGGACTTACAAATACAGCACTGTGGTTTCTTTCACTTCTTCCTGTAGCGAGTTCTCTGCCCATAAACTGCATGGGATTTCCTGCATGGGAAGCCCCGCTACCGAAATAGATTATAAACTCTGAGTTACGAAAGTCAGGGGTCATCTGGGGACCGCTATCCCAGGTGTCCAGGAAGGCACGGTAGGCTATACGCATATTCAGCCCGCAGGTACCGCCGTGGCCATACCAGTTTACACTGCCAAATGACTTTTTTACCCAGCTTTTGAAAAAGGGTGTCCTGCCGTCATGCCTCCCACCGATAGCAATAAATAAATTCGCCCTGGTTCCAAACTCGGGATTTTCAGGGTCTAAAGAGCTATTCAAATCTCTAATATGTCTTAAACCTTCTATAAATCTGTCTTCGCCAAGTTCTTCAAAGAGCCTGCCACCGTTTACAGTCTCCTCGATTAGCTGCTCCCATGTGATGGGCTTCCATAAGCCCTCACCCCTTTTACCTGCTCTTTTAAGGGGTGTGAGTATTCTTCTCGGGTCATCGACAATCTCCGGGGCTGCATTCCCTCTGGCACACACTGTTGTCCTGTATCTGTTCCCCATGTCTTTGTACATGGTGACCATTTGGAAGGAGTCTAAAATAGATGTGTTATATGGTAAAAAGTACCCGGTACTGTTAGGGTGATAGGGATTGCCAGACACCCTGACAATTTTTCCTGTTTTTCTGTCCACAGCCACTCTCATTCCACAGCAGCTCCAGCAGCCAAGGCATGTGCTACTTTTTATTTCTATTTCAGGATTGAAATTTATTTTGCCAGTGGCAATATCAATCTCAAATTCCGGGTTATGGCTATCTTGAGCTTTTTTTTGCATGATTACACCACCTTTCAGTATCTACAAGTCCTATGTAAAATACCCTTGGCTTTGTGTTGAGGTACTCTTTTAAAACCTGTGTTCTGGTGCCTTTGATTATCTTATAAACTTCGCTATGGGTGTTATTTATATCGCCAAATAGTCTTGCATGGCCCACACATGACTCCACACAGGCTGGAAGAAGCCCTCTATCTATACGGTGGTTGCAGAAGGTGCATTTATCTGCCTTTTCTGTGTTTTTGTCTAGATATCTGGCTTTATAGGGACAGGCTTTAACACAGCGTCCGCAGCCTATACAGGTTTCCTTTTCTATAACTACAATTCCATCTGCCCGCTTGTATGTGGCTTTAACAGGGCATACCTTGGTGCATAATGGATTTTCACACTGATTACACAGCCTGGGTAAAAAATAACGGGAAACTTCAGGAAATCTTCCAATTTCATATTCCTCAACCCAGGTGCGAAGAGCCTGTTGCAGTCTGTTTTCTACCTTACAGGCAATGGTGCAGGCATGACAGCCTATGCACTTTTTTAAATCTATCACCATCACATAATGTTTTTCCCTGCTTTTGAAGTCCTCTTCAATCATTATATTATCCCTGTTTCAATACTTTATACCGTTAAATACTTTTATATATGCCTTACAAAAATATAACAATCATGTATCCGGCTGTTTATTTGCTGGTGGGTGCCTACGCACTGGGCACGGTTCTTTTCTATCTTAATGCGAAGGAGATGAGACACTACTGCGGACTTAATCCTACAGACTCCAATCTGGTATGCTGGAAAAGCTGGTATGCCACCCATAAAAGAGAGGAGCCCGAGTGGCTCAAAAGGAATCTGAAGTGACAATCCTATTTATTGCGGCGTTAACTTAATTTTCAGTATTTCTTTCATTGTCTCATCCATTACATTTACTTCTTTTATAGACAATTTTTTATCCTCTATATCTACTATATTGAATGAGGGATAAGACCTGCCTTTAAGTCTCTGGGATGTAGCAGTTCCGGCCGTAATATAATAAGTATTTTCCAGTCGCCATACCCATGAAACATGCTTGTGTCCGGAAAAAACAAAGTTCAGTCCAAGTTCATTGCAAAGTTTCAAAACATCTCCAGAATCCACAGGTATGTTCCTCTCCCTTCCGGTACCGGGGATAGGTATAAGGTGATGATGCATAGTGAGTATTTTTATCCTATTGTCTACTGATAATTTTTCCCTCATAAATGCATAATTTTCTCTTCCTATATGTCCATCATCTATATCTGGCTCGGTTGAGTCTATTCCTAAAATCACAACACTTTCATCCTCATAATAAGGAAATCTTGTTCCAAAGACCTCTTCAAAAATCATATAACCCTCATTTCTTGCGTCGTGATTACCTGGCACTATTACTGTACTCTTTGCTTTTATCCTATCGAGATATTTCTTCGCAATATCATATTCATGGGCATAGCCATCATCAGTAAGGTCGCCTGTGACCACAAGGACATCTGCCCTTATCGAATTTACAATCTCAATAACTTTCTGACCCCATTCGGGAATGAAATTTGGACCTGCAGTATGCAAATCAGAAATATGTACTATTTTCATTCTTCAATCTCCTTTTATAGCTCTCCATTCGTCCCCATCCTTTTGAATTTGACAATGATTCCCTCCATTGATTTTAGCACCTTCCCTTCGCGCTCCACTCCATATTTATATTGTTCCCCATTATTTAAATATCTTGAGAGGTTACTTAAGGAGATGCATAACCATCATTCCACAATAAGTTATCTGTACTGTCCCACAGTTATAAAAAAACAAGAATCAGATGTGATATTCGCAATTATCTATTGAGGACTTCGTTAATCTGGCTTTCCAGCTCTTCTTTTGATGTCAAACCTATATCTATTTTGAAAATATCTCCATTTTTATCAAAGACAACAAGAGTTGGAATACCACCCTCAGGATTATAACGTGAAAGAAGTCCAGGGTACTGGTCAACATCAATCTCAAGAATATTTACTTTATCAGGTGAATATTTTTGCTTTAATGCTGTTGTTATTGGAGACTGTACCTTACATACGGGACACCATGTAGCATAAAAATCTACCAGAGTTGGCTTTCCAGAATGCATGGCATTATTGAGTTCCTGCCCTGTATTGCTGTGGGCCGGAAAGGGGCTTGAACTTGAACTTCCTTTGAGACAGCCAGCAAATATAAATAACAGGGAAATAATGACAATAGTGCTCTTCAGTGACAGCTTGTTCATCTATCCTGAACCTTAATTTACCATCAATAAAATTGTAATTCCTTCCCCTAGAAATCAGCAGAATTTTTGGGATTTTCACATCAAATTTCTTCTACACACAAGGTTTCCCGGAGGTGATTTGGTGGGACATAAAGAAGTTTGTCCTGTGACGGAGGCTATAAACATTCTCAGAAAAAAGTGGCACATTGCTATTATCCATTTCCTTCTCGATGGACCCATAGGCTTCAACGAACTCAAACCTGACATACTCCCACGACTAAAGAGGCTGTCTGACAATTCAATATCAGTGGTTAAAAGGATAAAAATGGCGAAGGTCTGATTGAAAATCCAAAACCCCCATAAGGCTGAGAACGCCCATTCATGCCCATATCTGTCAAAACGCTCTTTTTCCCTGTATGCTTCCATATCCTTTTGAGATTATGGGCAGTACATGCCAAATCGAACTCAGTTTTAACGGTTGTCACTCCCCGTGTGAGGAACTATCACTCCGTTATTTGCCCGGACAGGTGGATTTTCCATTACTGAGCGTAATTATCGGACAGCCTCTAAAGCACGTGGGCTTTCCCGCTCACGATATCGTAATCTTGATGTAAATGTGATGAGCCTCAAGAGCATTCTCGGGGCTATTGGTTCATTCTTTAAGGTTGTAGAAGTTGTGTTTTTAGCCATAGGTTCAATAGCTCTAATTGTGGCAGGTTTTGGTATTATGAACACCATGCTCATGAGCGTGCTGGAGAGAACCAGAGAGATTGGAGTTCTAAAATCCATCGGAGCCAGAAGAATACATATCATCCAGATTTTTCTTGCAGAATCCGCACTTATAGGTTTATTCGGCGGGATTTTAGGGATAATATTTGGGATTATTGGTTCAGCAGGTATGAATATTATAGCAAAATTTGCTCTCGCCAGCCTGACAAAAATGCCAGCCGAGAAAGTTGCAGAACTTCCTGCCATAACCCAGATTCCACTGTGGCTTATTCTTTTTGCTCTATGCTTTTCAGTAATAATCAGTATAGCCTTTGGTCTTTATCCTGCTATAAAGGCATCAAAACTTAGCCCTGTAGAAGCTCTGAGGTATCAGTGAATAAATATAATCTGGATTATACCATAAACTGGCATTTATGTGATTTCACACCACCAGTAAAATTATATATAAGCATGAATGAGATACAATAAATGAAAGAAAGACAGATTTTACTTTTCAAGGTTATTGAAACTCTCGAAACAATGGGATATATATGCTCAGATAGCTGTTTCCTTGGAAATACCTGTCTTGACTTTCTTGCAAGAAAGGATGAAAAACTTTTGATTATAAAGGTTATTAGCAATATAGATAGTATAACCGAATCTCAAGCAGCCGAGATGCTCAAACTTGCCTCGCTTTTTGGAGCTTCTCCAGTCATTATTGGTAAGAAGCGCAGACTGGGAAGTCTTGAAGATAATGTTGTGTACAACAGAAAAGGAATATATACACTGAGCCTGACAACCTTTTCGAGAGCTCTTGATGGCGAACTACCTTCTGCTGAGAGTGACAGGGGGGGTTATTTCGTAAATCTTGACCATGAAGCTCTAACGGGAATGAGAAAAGAGTTAAGGCTGAGCAGAAAGAAAGTTGCCGAAAGTGCGGGGATTACACCAAGGATGCTTTATGACTATGAAAGAGACAAAAGTAAAGCCTCACTGAAGGTCACTGTAAAACTGGAAAAGATTTTCAGTACAAAAATTTCAATAGGTATTGATATCTTCTCTGTTCCGGAAATTCCAGAAAATACAAACTCTTCAAAAAACTCTATTTTAAACAGGCTGGCTTTACTGGGTTTTGATGTCTTTCCTGCAAAAAAGGCTCCTTTTTCAGGAGTCATTAAAGAAAAAAAGGAGATTATTATAACCCAGAAATTTACTCTACCTGTAAAATTAATTAAAAACAAGATAACACTGCTGAAAAGTATAGCTGAAACAGCAGAAACAGGAGCTTTTATTGTGAGTAGAGAGAAGCATAAGAATATTTTCGGGCTTCCTAACATAAAAGAGAAAGAGATTAAAGACATGAAAGAAGCTTCAGAGCTCTTTGAAATTATTGAAGAGCATACTGCTGACTGATTCTCAAACAGAGCCATGTTAATTTTCTCCTTCTCAGTATGCGTACTGGTGTGGCTGAGCTTCCCCTGCATAACGGGAAGGCTCCCAGATGGTTATTCAGCAGAATGGTAAGGCTCTCAGAGTCTGTACTGGATTATATGAGTTATGAGTATAACCAGAGGGAACTTCTTTTAAGAATATCAAACCCATTCTGGTTTCAGGCCCTTAGCTGTGCTTTAGGTTTTGACTGGCATAGCTCTGGAACAACAACCACGACACTCGGAGCACTGAAACAGGCATGCAAACCAGAGGAACATGGAATAGCTTTTGCAGGAGGGAAAGGTAAGGCTTCAATGCGAACAAAAGAAGAGATAGGAAATTTTGGTGATATTTTCAATCTACCCTCTGTAAAAATTGAAAGTATGAGAAGAGCATCAAAACTTGCTACAAAGGTGGACAACTCATGCCTGCAGGATGGTTATCAGATTTACCACCACAGTTTCATATTAACAGAAAAAGGTGAATGGGCTGTTGTCCAGCAGGGAATGATGGCTGAAAAAAAATATGCCAGGCGTTATCACTGGCTGGGCTTAAAAACTAAAAGTTTCATTGAAGAACCACATGAAGCAATTCTATGCGATAAAAAAGAAGAAAAGGCTCTTGATATGACCTCAAGAAAAAGTGAAGAAGCAAGAAAGGCTTCCATTGACCTTGCAAATGACGGTATTAAAAGATTGAATAGAATTATAACAGGTCAGAGAAGCCTGGATGAATTCACCCATCCAGAGATTCATTTTCCAGAGAGGCATGGAATTCACAGAGTGGATATATCTCCAGCAGGCTGGAAAGCTCTTAAAATAGCAGGTGAAATTCAACCTGAAAATTATGAAGAGCTAATTTCAATTTCCGGTCTTGGGGCAAAGACTATAAGGGCACTGGCTCTTCTCTCAGAACTCCTCTTTGGCACTGAAGCCTCATGGAAAGACCCTGTGAAATACTCCTTTGCCCATGGCGGTAAAGATGGAATACCCTATCCTGTAGACACTAAAACTTATGATGAAACCATAGACGTCCTGAAAAATGCCCTTCAGGAAGCAAAAGTTGGTAAGGGTGAAAAATATAAAGCATTAGAGAGGTTAAAAATTTTTACCGATATATAACATTTTTTAATAAGGTGATGCGCATACCTGTTATAGTTGCCCATGGAGATTGCGACGGTCTGATATCTTCTGCTCTGATTTTACAAAATATTCCTGAAGACAGGGCAAGAATATACTATTCCTCTCCATATTTTCTTAGAGATACTATATGCAAGGCAATGCTTGGTACAAAAGCAGATGTTATCTATATAGCAGACCTCTCACCAGATAGAGAGACTATTGCTGCAAGCAGTATTTACTCCAGAGCCTTCTGGTTTGACCATCATACCATTGAACCATTTGAAGCACCCGGAAATGTTATTCTTACTATAGATAGCAATGCCAAAAGTGCAGCACGGGTGGTTGCCAGATACTTTAAGGCTGAAGATGAAATCGTGAATATAGCTGACCAGATAGATAAGAACAGAATCGAAAGCTTCAAGGCAGAGCAGCTCAGGAGTCTTGTAGGGTATCTGAAAAAATATACTCATGGAATAACATTTGCCCTGAAAATGCGTTCTCTTGCAATATCCCTGGCTGAAAAGGGTCTTGACACTGTTTTATCTGATAAAGAGAATCTCGAATGTATCGCCATATATCAGAATTATCTCCAGAGATTTTCTCTGGAAATTGAAAAAAAAGTCAAAGTTCATGAAATTTACGGTGCGAGGGTTGCAATTTATACAACTCAGGAATTCAATCCGGTATATTTCATAACAAACAAGCTTAAAGAGCACAGCAGGGCACCTTTTAATTATATAGTAGTTGCTGTATACAGAAATCAAAATAATAAAACAAAACTTGAGTTCAGAACCCATACAGGCGAGGATGTTCTCAGTCTGGCAAAGCTATTTAGTGGAGGGGGCCACAGATTGGCCAGCGGAGCAACAGTAACAGAGAATATCAGCGAAATGCAAATTCTGAAAGCTATCGAATCTCTCCAGAAACAATGAAAACAGGATTTCTTGCTTTTAAAGACTTATATTTACCGAGTTTCTCTGCCTTTGCCACTATAATTTCTGAAACCTCAGGTTCAAAACTGCCTTCAAGAACTTCAAGGGCAGTGCAGAGATTTTCAAGAGTTATAAGGCTTATAACAATCCGCCCTCCAGGTCTGAGTTTTTCTTTAGCACCATTGATAATATCCTCAATCTTCCCGGAGCTTCCCCCAACAATTACCCTATCAAGCCCGGGAAGGGATTCAAGAGCTTCCGGGGCCTCACCATGAATAACTTCAATATTATCTGCTCCAAACTTATCAATATTTGCCTTCAATATACCTATAGCTTCGCTACTCTTTTCCACTGCATAAACTCTACCCTCCGAAGCAAGGAGTGCCGCCTCTATACTCAGACTACCTGTACCAGCACCAATATCAGCCACAATGCTGTTTCTATTCAGTCTCAGCCTGTGAAGTATGACTGCTCTGACCTCCTCCTTTGTCATCGGAACTTTACCCCTTATAAACTCATTATCAGCTATTCCAAAACACCTATTCACTCCATACCACCACAATTGAATTTTCCGGAAAGTTACCTGAGGCAATTTCCATGAGGTTAGATATAAGTATTATTTCATCTTCAGAGGTAAGATTACAGCATACCCCTGCCTTAAGATTCCCCAGCTCTTTCAGAAGTTTTTCAGCCACCTTCCGGGGAGAATTTCTGCTATCCGTGAAAATTGCCACTTTTCTGTTATTCCTCACCACAGAACTGATATTTTCATGATTTCTTCCATGGAGCGATATAAGCCTTACATCCTCCCATGTTTCTCTGAACCTTGCAAAACATAGCTGAAGAGAGCTTATTCCTGGTATAACTTCAATCTCATCCCTGTCAAACTTTTCAAGAAGAAATTTGAGAATACTGAAAATGCCGGGGTCACCGGAAGTAAGTACTGCCACAGTTTTGTCCATATTTTCTCTTACAAAAGATTCTAGTTCATGAAGGTTATTTTTTATCTGAAATTTCCTTTTTTCCCTGGAAACCAGCATCAAAGCTCTGGACCCGCCAGCTACTGCCCGGGCTTCTTCCAATGCAGCCCTTGCCACAGGAGTGAGATATTTTTCATTCCCCGGCCCTGTGCCTATAACAAGTATTCTGCCCATTTTATTCTACCTGCCTTCTCATCCCAGGAGAGAATTTCTTCTGTCATTGAAGTAAGAACAGTTCCGGTCTCTATTTTAAACCTTTCTTCAACCTTCTCTGAAACCTTCTCTGCTATCCTTTTCAGAATTCTATTCTTTAAATCATTCTCAAGCAGATTTATAGCTTCCTGAATATTGGAACTTGTCATTATCCCCTTAATCTCCTCCCTTGAAGCTCCTTCAAGACAGGCATTTGCCGCAAGAATTTCAAATTTTGCATCAGCAACTTTTGAATGAGTGTTAAATATCCCGGCACTGAGTTTCATAAGCTTCCCTACATAGCCCAGAAGGAGTATTTTTTCAACCCCCTTTTCTCTGCACTTCTCAATCATGAAATCAAAATAGTTTCCAACCTTTATAACAGCATCCTCAGGAATCCCTTTTTTCATTGCAAGGACAAAACCAAGATTTCCGGGTGTCAGAATAACCTCCGTGAAACCTTCTGCCAGAGCCACATCCACCTGGGGTAATATGCTTTCCCTGTAGGCTTTCTCACTCCAGGGCGTTACCACACCTGTTGTACCAAGAATGGATATTCCTCCAGATATTCCAAGCTTGGGGTTGAGAGTCTTTTCTGCCAGCTCTTTTCCCCTGGGAATTGAAAGTGTAATTTCAACTCCTCTGCCAGACGGAAGAGCTTCTTCAACAGCTTTAATTATCATTTTTCTTGGTACAGGATTTATAGCCGGTTCCCCTATGGGCACTCTCAGACCTGGTTTTGTCACTATACCTATACCATCACCAGCTTTAAGCTTTATTCCCTCTACAGTTTCCTCCGCCTCTGCAAAAATCTCAACACCTCTTGTAACATCAGGGTCATTGCTCCAGTTTTTTACTGCTTTTGCAACTGCCATAACTTCTGAAAGTGTCACCTTGGTAACCGGGATATCAACTCTCTTACTGTCGGGCAGTGCCACAGTAACCCTGTCAGGAAAGACACCTGTAAATAAGGCTTTTACTGCAGCTTTTGCCGCGGCACTTGCAAATGTACCCGTTGTATATCCTCTTTTCATCACTCAAAGGCTCTCCTTATACTTTCTTTAAAAGGAGGCCTCAAAACTCCTTTTTCCGTTATTATTGCGGTTATATATTCAGCCGGTGTAACATCAAAGGCAGGATTAAGAACATCTGCTTCCGGAGGCACAATTCTTTTTCCAGAAAAAAATTCGAGTTCCTCTTTTTTTCTGTATTCTATTGGAATATCTTCACCGCTTTCAGCCCTTAAATCAATTGTGGAAAGAGGAGCAGCCACATAGAATGGAACTTTGTGTTCCTTTGCAAGCACAGCAAGAGTATATGTTCCTATTTTGTTTGCAGTATCGCCATTGGCTGCTATCCTGTCTGCGCCCACTATAGCTTTTGTGACATTGTGCCTGCGCATAACAAAGCCTGCCATGCTGTCTGTTATAACAGTAACAGGCACGTCTGCCTGTGAAAGTTCAAAGGCAGTCAGTCTTGCACCCTGAAGCAGAGGTCTTGTTTCGTCAGCAAATACTCTTATCTCCTTTCCCTGCTTCCAAGCTTCAAGAATCACACCTAAAGCAGTTCCAATGCCTCCTGTAGCCAGACCTCCAGCATTGCAGTGGGTTTGAACAATATCACCACTTTCCAGGAGTTCGGCACCATACCTGCTAAGCTTCCCGTTAATCTCAAGGTCTTCCTCATAAATTTTTAAAGCCTCGGAAATTGCAGTACCGGAAGGGTCTTCAGATGCCCTGACTTTTTCCATCACTCTGTCAAGAGCCCAGACGAGATTTACTGCAGTGGGTCGGGTGGCTTTTATTACTTTGTATGTCTCGTCCAGAGCTTCTATAATTTCTTTTCTGCTTCTGGCTGAGTTTTTAGAGGCAGTTAAAGCAAGTGCAAAAGCAGCAGTTATACCGAGGGCAGGGGCTCCTCTTATTCTGAGAGATTTTATTGCTTCAGCTATACAGCTTATTTCTCTACATTCAATATATTCAATTTTCTCTGGAAGAAGAGTCTGGTCAAGAATTACTACTCTATTATCCCTGAATTCTATTGTCCTCATTATACCACCAGGAATTATTTTGAACCCGAGGTATTTAAAGATATAGTTATATGAGGTCTCAGATTATTACCAGACATTTCGTTCAGATTTAAGGGGTTTATGAAGTCATAGCTCTATGAACAGAGCATCAATAAGTCAGCTAAGCTTTATGGTGCACCACGAACACAGAAACGCAGGCATGCTTTACAATATGCCCAGAATTTTGAACACCAGCTCCATGAGCATCGCAAGAAGTATACCCTCCACCAGTATTATCAACACCACTATCCCACCATAAAGCGTAGGATTTTCAGTGCTTATATTTGCAAGCATTTCCAAAAATACGACAATCAACTATCCCGCCCATTGAAAAGCAACATCCTGTAATCCATGCTCCTCGCAAGGTGCGATAGATAAAACTTCAACAAATAAGAGCTGCGATACACCTTCAATTATAAATTAAAGGATTAGCTATTCAATCACAATCCTCTCTGCAATAGCAATTATTTCACCTATCAACTTCAGAATGCTCCTGCCCTTATCTGTTATTTTTGTCCTCTTTCCATATCGTGTCAGGTCACCTTTGACAACAAGAAGTTCTATAGTGTTATAAACATCTGTAGCATCAAAACCATTTGAAACCAGCTCTATTCCCCTGTGCAACTTCTCATCTTCATGAAGCCTTAAAACCATAAAGATAATATGTGGCTTCACATTCTGCTCACTCAATTTCTTAAGAATCTCATATACTCTGATATCGTTTATAGCCCCCATAAATAGATATCATTTAGCATATTATAAATCCTTTTTGTTCTAAAATTTGTTTTAAAAACTGAAAAATAAAAAAATCCGAAAAAGCTTAATCCTGCTCCTCGAGAAGCTCTTCAAACTCTTTTAAATGCCATTCCTCTTCCTTAAGAATATGCTGGAGCTTCTCCTTAACTTTAATATTATCAATAGCAGAGATATGCTCTTTATACATCTCAATGCCGCCCTTCTCAAGTTCTATTCCTCGCTTTAAAAAGTCACTGGCAGTCCTACCTCCAAAATCAAGTTCTCTGTGCACCATTGCAGGCTTCCCTCCGAGGTTAACAATAAGGCCAGAGAGCCAGTCAGCATGTCGCATCTCATCCAGAGCAATTTCTTCAAGTTCATGACCAGTTTCACACACATTTCCAAGAGCAACAGTGGAATTCCTCATATAAACCAGAATTGCCTCAATTTCACCACTCAGGTCACTATTCAACATTTCAACAATATCCATATATTTTACCTCCCAAACTATTGTATAAATATACAATATAAAGTACCCAGAGAAATAAATTTGAAATTCTAAATGGCATCAAAACTCTTTAGCAGTTTGATTACCCTCTTTCCTTTAGGAGTGACAAAATATTCCCTGCTGCTATCCTGAGATACTAAATTACTTTCCCTGAGTTGCCTGAGATGAAAACTGAGTCTTGTAGGGTCTTCAAGCTGTAGCTCATTCTTTATGGATGTAAAGCACATCACTCCCTTCTTATAAATTGTATAAAGAGCCCTGCACCGTATGGGATTGGCAATAACCTTCAGTATTTTCTCAGTATCCTTTTCTTCTCCCTCAACAAAAAGAACCTCATGGACTTTTTTAAATTTAGCCTCTTCTAAAACTCTTTTTATAGAAGTCTTTATGTCCTTAAGCTTAAAGGGTTTTTCAATATAATCTGATGCACCCCTTTTCATAGCTTCAACAGCATTCTCAATAGAACCAAAGGCAGTAATCATAATAATTTCAATACCTGGTTTATATCTCTTCACATAGCTTAGAAAATCCATACCAGATATCTTTGGCATAATGAGGTCCGTTATAACAATATCATAATTACCCTTATCTATTTCAATCAGAGCTTCATCACCAGAGGTAACATAATCTACATGGTAGCCCTCCTCCTCAAGAATTTCTTTAAGTATACTGCAAATCTCCCTGTCATCATCCACTATCAGAATTTCTGCCATAAATTTATTTATACATAATATTATATAAATTTGTCTTAACATCCAGTAATTCTAATTTTTTGGAAGAGTTATAATAAAGGTTGTTCCTTTGTTTTCGTCACTTTCGACATCAATCACCCCATTAAAGCTGTCAATCAATTCATGGACAATAAATAAGCCCAAACCAGTGCCTTCACCCACATCTCTTGTAGAAAAAAAAGGATTGAAAATTTTATCAATTATTTCACGGTTTATACCATAACCTGTATCAGAAATTCTTATAATCACCCTATCTTCAAGTTCTACTGCATAAATCTCAATTTTTCCACCACCTGGCATAGCCTGCATAGCATTTAAAATTAAATTAATAAAAATTCTGCGTAACTGTTTATAATCACCAAAAGTCCTTACCTCATCCATATTGATTTTAATCTCCACATTATCTGGTATTTCAAGAGTTTCCATAGCATCATTCAAAATCTCCCTGAGATTCATATTCCTCAGTTCAGGTTTTGTTCCCCTTGATATATCCAGCATTTCCCTGGCAATTCTACTTGCAACATCCACCCTGTTTTTAATCCTCAGAAGTCTGGAATTCAGCTCCGGTATGTTGCTGTACTTTTCAATTAGACTTTCAGTAATCAGAGACGCACTTGTAAGAGGATTATTTATCTCATGAGCAATACCAGCAGCGAGTTTTCCTATTGAAGCAAGCTTTTCTGCTAGAAATATCCTGTTTTTTAGTTCTTCCTTCTCCTTCTCAGCAGATATATCTTTAGCTACAAAGATATATGCACGTACATCGCCGGTATCATTAAGAAGAGTTCTTACACTTAAAAAACATGGTATTACCCCTTTTTCTGAGTTTAAAAAAACTTCGTTGTTATAGTTTCCATTTTTATTAACCCCCTCCATGACGGTTATAAAATCATTTGAATTGTTAAAAAGGAATTTTACGGATTTTCCGACCACTTCCTCCAGGTTATATCCAAATAGCCAATGGCTTGCCTCATTGTAGGTATTTATTTTATAGTCTGGGTCTATGGTAAATATTGAGAGACTGACAGTATTAAGAACACTTGAAATAAAATCAGTCTGTTCTTTCAGTTTCTTCTGAAATTTATCCCTTTCCGAGATGTTGTGATTCACAAAATAGCCAAGTACTGGAAAAATTATAATAAGAGAAAGTATCGTCATATGTTCAAGTAACTCCTTAAAAAAATGATGTACAAATCTGGATTCTCCCATCGTAAGAAACTCATAACCGAAATAATTCAGATTAATTATTATTCCAATTGTAGCTATACCCAGCCCAATTAAATTTTTCGTAAAAACTATATTTTTTTTGAACATACATTTAATATAAATTTATAACTTTTTCATATAAAGCTATTCCTCTGAGCTTATTTAGAAGAACTCTTCCTGCCCACTTATCAACCGAAACCCTGTAAACTTTATACAGTGTAATATGCTGGTAGAAACATGGAAAACATCCACAAATTATCTCTCTCTGGGTAAGGCTGTATATTCTACTACCGTATGAAATGCATTCCTTCATAGATTACATGTTAAATGCTTTATATCAGAAAAATCCCAAATTATGAATATATTGGTGAAACATATAGAGTATTTCTTGAGATTCCTCTACATTTCTCGGTTATAATAACGGGTAAAATTAAAATCCTGTATTTCCTTTTTAAAATAAATTCTACCACTGTTTTGCCAGAGTTATCTGATTATCTGGGCATTGCTCCAGTTTAACATAAAAACTACAAAAAGCTTGGCTTTTTCTGGCTTTTTAGTCACACTCATAGCCTATCAATTTTTGTTGCCGACATTAACCTTAAAATCATGTATGTTAATGGAGGTAGTCATATTCAAACTTTCCTAGATGAATGGTTAATCGCCAAAACAAGAGAAGCAGAACAGAAAGTGGGAAGTTATACAGAGGCCAGACCTGCCAGATTTTTGAAATTGAAGCCAGCTGGCTACCCACTGAAGGACTTTTCAAGAAATTATCCTGTTAATGTCAGTGATGAGAAGCTTTTTGAAATTTATGCCAAAGAGCAATGGATGGGAGCGACTATAAAGAATGGTGACTTTCTCTTCGACCAGAGGTTAATTCCTGACTTTGCATTTCAGGTTATAAAGGTTCTGCCTGCCGGGGATGTGATGATAACAGAAAACACACGGATTTCCCTTGAAAAGAACAATGGAGAGAGAAAAGTAGATTATGGTGTGAAATTCAGTGATGTTATAGGCCATGTAAAGATAAAGGATAAATGCAAAATTATAATGCAATATCTTCAGGAACCTGAAAAATTCGGGTACTGGGCCCCCAGAAATGTACTTTTCTATGGCCCTCCCGGAACTGGCAAAACTATGACTGCCAAGGCTCTAGCCTCTGAAACATCCGCGAATCTATTTATGATAAGAGCAACTGAGCTCATAGGTGAGTATGTTGGTGATGGAAGCAAGAGGATTCACGAGCTATACAGTGCCGCAGTAAACTCTTCTCCTGCTATAATCTTTATTGATGAGCTTGATGCAGTGGGCCTAGACAGAAGTTATCAGAGTGTGAGAGGTGATGTGAGTGAAATCGTAAATGCTCTCCTGACTGAACTGGAGGGTATAAACGACAATGCTGGTATTGTGACTATAGCTGCCACAAATAATCCTGTCATGCTTGACAGAGCTCTCAGGTCAAGGTTTGAAGAAGAACTTTCCTTTGAACTTCCAGGAGAAAAAGAACGCCTTGAAATCCTTAAGTTCTATTCTGCAAGACTCCCCCTGAAACTCAAAGCCAATCTCAAAAAGTACTCACAAAAGACAAAGGGCTTCTCAGGTAGGGATTTGAAGGATAAACTTCTAAAAGTTTCTCTACATAGAGCTATACTGGACGAAAGTAAAACTGTAACAAAGAAGCATCTGGATTATGCTCTCAAGCAGCTTGAAAACAATCAAAAAGTTAACGAAATGCTCTACACCTGAATATTATGAAGTTTTTTGCTTTGAAGTGTGAAGAAGCTGTGGACCACGAAGCTCTCGAGAACCTGCCAGAAATCCAGATTTCTGATGCCAGAGCCGTTGCAGGCGAAGAGCATATTGCCTTTGCAATTGCCCAGGCACAGAGAGCTTTCAGTAATAGCTGCAATATATCTAATAATAAACAGATTGAGGTTCTTATAAGAGCCTCTGCCCAGCACCAGATAAGTGTTGCTATTGACAGGCTCGGTGTTGATAATGCCAGAGATGTCGTTGTGATTGCTGAGATGTTCCCGGAGGAATTTATCAGGCAATATAAATGCAGAGAATGTAAAAAAGTGCTGGAGATAACTCCTGAGAAGCTTGATTATATCAAAAAACTTTTCAATATAACTGAGAGAGAACTTGAAGCAGCAGGTGCAGGAAGTTTTGATGAGAGGAGAGAAGCTATAAAGAATATAATTATTGAAAGGATAGCCCTTCTCAACCTATAGATATAATTCTTTCACTCTCCACATTTTCTTCTGGTTAAAAGGAAGCTCATTCAATAATTCAATATGTTGCTATTCTTGGTTCAAATTCTGTTTCGGGCGGGTGGTCTAGTTGGTTATGACGGCGGTCTCACACACCGCAGGTCGAGAGTTCGAATCTCTCCTCGCCCACTAAACTATTTCTCTCAGACGAGCCACAAACCTTTTATTTTCATCTTCAAGGCCAACACTGACTCTGAAGTATTCCTCACTTAATCCCGGAAAAGAGCCACAGCCCCTGACTATAATTCCTTTCCTGAACAGGTTCTCCACAATTTCAGGCTTTCCTTCCGCTTTAATCAGCACAAAGTTGCCATGAGAATCATATGCTTTCAGGCCCAAGCCTCTTGTCACTTTTATAATATATTCCCTGCCATTCCTCGCAAGCTTTACACTTTTCTCAAGATGCTCCACATCATTCAAAGCTGCAAGGGCAGCATTCTGAGCTACAAAAGAAACATTGAATGGCTGCTTTACCTTAAGTATCAATTCCTTTATAGCAGTGCTACATGCACAGTAACCTGCTCTTAACCCTGCGAGACCAAAGGCCTTCGAAAATGTTCCTGTTACTACAAGGTTGGAGTAAGTTTCGGTAAGTTCAGCCATAGAACTTTCACCAAACTCCTTATAAGCTTCATCAAGCACAACAACTTTTCCAGTTTCAAGAATCTCTTCCAGCTCACTTTTAGAAATTGAGTTTCCTGTGGGGTTGTTTGGAGAACATATGAAAATCATTTTTGTTTTTGACTCTACAGAATTTAAAATACTATTCACATCAAATGAAAAGCTATCCTTACCCTCCCTGAAGGGTATATTATTTGGAATGCCGCCGTACATCTTCACAAGAATGCTATAGTAGGAGAAGGTCGGTGCAGCAATTAAAGCAGAATTTCCATTTTCAACAAATATCTTAACAATCTGCTCAAGGACATCATCACTGCCGTTACCCACAACAATCTCAGAATTTATATTCATATACTCCTTAAGAGCAGAGCATAAATCCTTAGCCTCAGGGTCAGGGTAGAGATGAGATACCTTCAAAGCCTCCTCTGCAGCCTCCAGAGCAGCCGGAGAAGGGCCCAGAGGATTTTCATTTGAGGCGAGTCTGATTATATTCTCAACCTCTATGCCATAGACCTGGGCAATCTCCTCAATACTCTTCCCTGGTACATAGAGGGGAACGTCATATATACTCTTCTTTACAAACTTTTCAAGCTTCATCTAATCACCTCCAGGGAAACCCCTTCCGTAAGGGAGGTGAAGGAATTGTAGCAAGGTTTAAATACTTCAAATACAGATTAAATATTGGTGAGTCCTTGAAAAAAGCTATATTACTTAATTTCCTTCCCTTAACATCAAAGAAGCAAAATATCCTTGATACCCTCTTAGCTGAATATCTCAGAGTTCTCAATCTCACCTTAAAACAGTTACCCAATGCCAAATCTTCTACAGAACTACACCATTTAACATATTCAGACATACGTAAAACCTCCTTTCTTCCCTCTGACATTGTTGAGGAAGCCCGAAAAGATGTTTGGGCAAAAAGAAAAACTATCAAAGAGAGATTCACCAGATGTTCTGTCAGACTCAACAAAAGATGGTTTAAGTTCTTTAAAACCGATAGAGGAACACCTTCTTTTAAACTCACCTATTCTCCACGTAAACATTTTGTTATTCCTGTCAGAATTGATGGGAGCTATAAACGATTTGAAGAATTTCTTAAAGCTGGCTGGAACATTAAAACTATCTCCCTTCTTAATGGAAAGATTGCAGTTAATATTGAAAAGGAATATCCAGAAGTTAGTGATAATAAAAGGAATGTTATAGGTATTGATATTGGCTCTTCTACTCTCGCTGCTGTAACAGTTTATGCTCCCAGAAAAGCCAGAGTGATTAAACAGCTTTATTTTGGCAGGGATGTTGCAAGCAGGCAGAGAAAGTATGAAGATAGACTTGCAAAGCTTAGAAGCCATGCTGATAAAGGTTCTGAAAAGGCTAAGAGATACCTTAAAAAACTTAAACATAAACAGGCAAACTTTGTTAAGACCAGAAGTGCTCAAATTGCTAAAGAAATTGTAAACCTTGCTCTCAAATACAATGCTTCTGTAGCTGTTGAAAAACTCAGTATTCGTGGTAGAAAACACAGGCTTAACAGAAGGGCTAACAGAAGGGCTAATAGAAAGATTAACCATATTCCTTATGCTCAATTCAGAGAGTTTATTAAAAGTAATTCTTCTAAATATGAAATTCCTTTTCAACCAGTTGATGCTTATCACACTTCGAAGTGGTGTCCCAGGTGCGGTGCACTTAATAAAGGACACTCTTCCAATAACTATGCTATCTATAAATGCAACAGGTGTGGTATGATTGTGAATAGTGACAGGAAAGCCTCGCTGGCTGTTGCTATCAAATCTGCTCTGGTGCGGGAGCTTCAAGGTCTCACCAGACCTTTTCTGCTCTCCCAGTTTACCAGAGCTGGAGTTGCTGTAAACCAGCTCTTCTGTCCAGATGATGGGGTTCTCAGTGGTGCGGTGCATTTTACTCAACCTCTGATGGAAAGCCCCTGGCGTTAGCTGGGGGTAGTTTACGCTCAATTTCTCCCAGAATAGTATCGAGCCTATCTATAACCTCATCTATCTGAACCTCTGTGATCACAAGAGGTGGAGTGAACCTCAGTGTTGTGTCATGAATACAGTTGAGAAGCAGCCCAAGTTTCATCCCCTGATTTACAATACCCAGGCAACTTCTATTAAGCTCCAGACCAATCATCATACCTCTGCCACGAACTTCTTTAACCAGCCTGTGCTTCTCCTTTAGTTCTTCAAGCCTTTTCATGAAATATTTTCCCAGCCTTTTGCTCGCCCCTATAAGTTTCTCATCATGGAGTACATCCACAGTTTCTCCCGCAACTCTTGTTGCAAAAGGATTTCCTCCGAATGTGGAAGCATGGTCCCCGGGCTTAAAGGCTTCCATAACCTCAGCTTTTGCAAGCATGGCACCTATTGGTAAGCCTGAACCGAGAGCTTTTGCCAAAGTGAATATATCAGGTTCAACTTCAAAGTGCTGCCAGGCGAAGAGCTCTCCCACTCTGCCCATACCCGTCTGAACCTCATCAAAAATCAGAAGAACATCTTTATCCTCGCAGATTTCCCTGACTCCTCTGAGGTAGTCACGGGGAGGCACAATTATTCCACCCTCACCCTGAATCGGTTCAAGAATGACAGCACCTGTATCACCTGAAACAGCTTTTTCCAAGGCTGTAAGACTGCCATACTCTATGTGTTTGAACCACTGCAGGAGAGGCTCAAAATCTCTTTTATACTTCTCCTGTCCTGTTGCCGAAAGCGCTCCTAAAGTTCTTCCGTGAAAGGAGTTTTTCATGGCTATTATCTCCTTTCTGCCACTGTATTTCCTTGTCAGCTTTAAAGCAGATTCCACTGCCTCAGCACCTGAATTACAGAAAAAGCTCCTGTAGCCTCCAGAGAGCTTATAGAGTCTCTCAGCAAGAGAAATCTGATTTTCAATATAATATAAATTTGAAGTGTGCATCAGTCTGGAAGCCTGGTCCGCTATGGCTTCAACAATTCTCGGATGAGAATGTCCCAGATTCAATACAGCTATTCCAGCTATACAGTCTATATACTCTTTATCTTCTATATCCCTGAGAATAACACCTTTACCCTCCTTAAAAACTACTGGAAGTCTTGAATATGTCTGGGCTATATACTTCCTATCCTTTTCAATAAACTCCTGCATGCTCCTGTGCTTGATTTGAAAGAATATAAAATTTTGCTTTACCTCTCCTCGCTCCACCAGGGTGTTGAGGGGTTTTCGTCGATATATAATGCAATCCACTCTTTTTCTGTTACTCTATCTTTTATATGGTATAATCTCAGAAATAGAGAAACCATCTCTTTATACTGATAATATTCAAAAACTCTTCCCCTTAAAATTAAAAAGCTCTCTTTACCAGTATCAATCACTTTTCCAGAACCAACTTCAATAGCTATAACCTCACCTTCACCAGAGAGCTTCCCAAGCTTCTCTTCAATACGCTGCTCGATAGCCTTATAATTTTCTGCTTTAGAGAAGAGTGAAGCAGAGATATAATCTCTGTAATACCTTACCTTTTTCTCTCTGGCGAGACTCTCAAGCTCCTTCAGTATATCCTCACTTAAACTCATTTTCTACCTCATAGCCCGAGCCCAAGTTCCGGGAAATAAGGAGCAAGGATGGCCTGTATCTGCCTGTCAATTCCAAAGTAGAAGGCAATACCCGCAATTATAATTATTATTCCAGCCACCTTCTTTATACTCTTGTTATATTTGCTGATGCCCTCCATCCTTGAGGTTGCATACTTACCGAGATAAGCCACTGCCAGCATAGGTATTCCAATACCGATAGAATAAAGGAAAAGAGACAGCCCGCCAACGAGAACCTCTCCTTTCATGGCAACTGCTGTGAGCACAGTGCCAAGAACAGGACCAACGCATGGTATCCATACAACCCCGAGAGATACACCGAGAATGAGGGCACCACCCCATCCTTCTCCCATTCCAGATGAGGTAGCCAGATTTAACTTATTCATAAGAACAGAAGAGTACATAATAAAATAATTATTGAGTTTATCCGAGACAAGGAAAAATCCCATTATAATAATAAGAGCTATGCCCACAAGCCTGAAACTCCTGCTTATTTCAGCTCCAGCCATACTCCCAACCTGAGAGGTTATAACTCCCATCAGAGTAAAGCTAATGGCTATTCCAAGAACAATAAAAACAGGTCTTAGCTTTGAACCTGTACTCCCTGCCATAACAACAGGTATCAGAGGAAAAACACAGGGCGAAGTAATGCTAACTATACCGGCCACAAAGGATAAAAAGATAAGCTGTAAATCCATATCCTACACCTATTTCACAAAAAAATTTATCAATAATTCAACATATATATCAACATGAAAAAAATAGGAATACTTTCAGATTCCCATGATAACATGAAACTTCTGAAAAAAGCAGTGGAAAAGTTGAATAAAGTCGAAATAGAACTCGTTCTTCATGCAGGGGATATAGTTGCGCCTTTTTCTGCCAGATTGCTTGGAGAGCTGAAAGCACCTGTCAGATTTGTCTTCGGTAATAATGATGGCGAAAGGCAGCTTCTGAGGAAGGTGGTAGGAGAACTGAACTCTGAAATTGATGACTTTCTTGAAATAGAGTTTTCAGGAAAGAATATTGCACTCTATCATGGCACAGACAGAAGGATTCTTGATTTAATTGTAGAGAGCCAGCGCTACTTCCTCGTGGCTACCGGGCATACCCATGAAAAATATATAAAGAAAGTAGGCAATACTCTTGTCGTAAACCCCGGGGAATTGTGTGGTTACCTGACAGGTGAAGCCACATTTGCAGTTTTGGATTTGGAAGAAGGAGAAGTGCAATTTGAACTGCTTAAATAATGCTATGGTGAACTACCCACGACTAAATTCGTGGGCTTCCTGAGTCATAGGTGGAACTTGTGCTAGACCTCGAACAGGCATCAAATCAGTGTATCCCAACCCTACTTTTTTCATTCCTCTATGTAATATATTTATGGCAGCATTAACATGTCTATCAAGAATCAACCCACAGTAAGGACAGTTATGTATTTTAATATTAAGGATTTTCTTGACTATTTTACCACACGAGGAACATTCTTGAGACGTGTTTTTAGGATTTACAAAAGTTACTACTTTACCGACCCACTCTGCCTTGTACGCAGTGAACGATTGCAACATATTCCATGACACGTCTGATATGGATTTAGCTAAGGGCTTACCGATAAATAACTTATCGAAATTGACTTTATTTGAGAGGGTGTACATCTCTTGATGATAAAGTATAATTCCATTTTGGATTTAATGAGTGGGGTTGTATTTGTAGTTGTGCTATATCCAC
>BDTY01000097.1 GCA_002897955.1 archaeon BMS3Bbin15 | reverse complement strand
AAAAAGGTTTCTACACTACAGAAATTTGTGGAATCAGAAGTCATTCAGTCCTGGAAATAAAAGGACTACATGAGTGATTGTTCTATGAAATAACGGAAAAAATCCAAAAGAGGATTGACGTTATAGTTTGCCGCTGGGATGGTATTTTAATGCAGATGTGACAGACGTAGAGTTTCAATACCTTATATAGAATACAGGGAAAAAGGATTCTGTTATGTACAGTAGAACTTTATGCCGGAAATATTAAAAGGCCAGAAAAAGCAAAATGTTATGGACTGAAGGTTATGAATTTGCGAAATGTTATTATAAAGAGACGTTAATAAAAAAGAAGTCGTTAGTTTGTCTGAACACTTTCACAAATATATATAAGCAAATTCAATTTATAGTGCATTGAGTTTCTCTCTAAAATCTTCCCCTTCCTGAAAACAAAAATTTTTTATACTCGAAGCTCTGTGAGTTTATTATATTTGTGTATAAACCATGCACAGGTGATATTATGAATGAGTATGAAATAATTATTATAGGTGGAGGTCCTGCAGGTCTGAGTGCTGCTCTGTATACCTCAAGGGCTCAGAAAAAGACTCTCATACTTGATAAATCTGAAGAAGGAGCAATAAAGAAGGTTGAGGTTCTTGACAACTATCTTGGATTTCCTGATGGCATATCAGGTAAGGAGTTTTTAGAGCTGGCAAGAAGGCATGTTAAAAAATTTTGGGCAGAGATTGTTGAAGAGGAGGCTCTTATTATAAAACAGGATTTTGAAGACTCTGGTTATATTGTGGAAACAGCAACAGCTGAAAATAACTATAAGGCAAAGGGACTGGTAATAGCTACTGGAGTCAAACATGATAGACCTAGAATAAGGAATATTGGGAAGTTTGAGGGTCTTGGCGTGAGCTACTGTGTAACCTGTGACGGCTTCTTTTTCAGGGATTCAAAGGTGGCCGTTCTTGGTTCCAGGGATTATGGTGCGAAAGAAGCTGTTGAACTTCTCAGCTATACAAAGAATATAGTACTTTTGACAAACGGGAGAACTGTAGAAATAAGAAACTCTTTGAAGCAGAAACTTGAGGAGAATGATATAAAGATTATTGAAGATGAGATAGAGGAGATTCTCGGTGATAAGTCTGTAAATGGCGTTAGGTTAAAAAATGGAAAAGTTATTGAACTTAAAGGTATTTTCGTTGCTGTGGGTACTTCAGGGGCAACAGATTTTGCCAGAACTCTCGGTATTCAGGTGGAAGGAAATGCCATCAAGGTTGATAGTAGTAACAGTACGGGCATACCTCTTGTTTATTCTGCTGGCGACTGCACAGGTGGCAACAGACAGGTAGCTATTGCAGTAGGCGAAGGCGCAAATGCTGCAATAAATCTCCTTAGCGAGTTGAAGGGCACAAAATATGTGGACTACCATTAGGTGATTTAAATGAGAAATCTTCCAGATCTCAGAACCCCTGTCAGAGAACTTACTCTTATAGATATAATGGGATGTATGTTTGGTCTGAAAAAACTCGAGACCTCCATTTATATTGAGCTTGTAGAGGAAAACTCAATGACTGTTAATGACCTGGTGGAGAGATTCGACAAAGATAGAAGTACTATTCAGAGAGCTCTACAGAATCTGACAATTACAGGATTGATTTACAGGGAGCAGAAGAATATAAGGAATGGTGGTTATTACTATGTATATAAAGCTGCTCCCTTCAGAGATATTAAGGATATAATGAAGGTTAGTATTACACGGTGGAGTGAAGCAGTTATGAACTGGATAGATGAACTTGAGCTTAAATCAGAGGAGTAATCTAGAAAATTTCGCTGAATTCCATGGTTGTTGTAAAGGTTTTTAATAAAAGTTCTCTATCTGGGTTTTCAGTTTCAAGAAGTATTTTTTCAGTTCTTTTTCTATATCTCCTTCCTTTCTCTTCAAGTTCCTCAATTTTCTCTTTTACTCTGTAATCATTAATCATTTTTCTTATTTTCACATAAATCTCCTTATTTCCAGCAAGAAATTCTGCTTCGTTTAGAATCTTGCAGGCCACTTTATCTTCAAAATTTGTGAACTCGAGCTGCCTCTTCACATCTGTCATGCTTTTTATCAGGAAGTCCAGTTCCTCTTTCTTCATAGGCTGTGAAAGAAGAGAATATTTTAAATCCAGAAGTACTGACTCGAGCTTTTTAATTGCTTTTATGTCAAGGTCATTTTCATGTATTACCACAATATCCAGGTCACTTCCTGCTACCATCTTTCCGAGGCTTCTTTCTGGTCTTGGGTCTGAGTGAGCCATAATAAGAGGGACATCACCACCTATTATGAAAACAGATTTTTCTCTCACTGTATCATCTGACTCTTCCAGTGCCTTCACTGAAATTTTCTTTGCCAGCTTCATCTTATATTTGCTTATCCTCTCAATCTCCTCTCTCAGTTCGTATGCTCTCATTTCAACCTCAGCTTTATTTAGGCCAAGAACTGTGTAAGTGAGAAACTCTCTCTGAGGTGCGGGGGAAAGTCTTGCCAGACCGGGAACCTTTCTATCCAGTCTCAAATATCGCTTTGCAATGCTTTTCATTATTATTATTCTGCTTCTTTTACATGTTCTCCAGATGAGGAAGCTATCTTCTCCAAGAGCTGAATAAATATCTTTTCCCAGACATATCCCTCTGTCTTTTAAAAATTCGACAATCCTTTCTTCCATGCATTTACTTCAAAGTTTAACCTGTTATTACAATTTGATAGGCAGAAAGCCCACAGTCTTTAGCTGTGGGAGTATGTCAGTATCGGAATTTCCCGTAATTACATCAGTTTTTTATTCTGGTTCAAGGCAATTTTTATATATATGTACAGCACTGACTTATTTGTAATCGTAATATTGATTTAGAACGACTGTAGTGAGGCTGTAGAATGCATGAGATATTGAAGAAGCGCAGTTTAGCTCCTGGTTACACTTTTTTTGTCATAAAATCTCCGAGAATAGCAAAAAAAATTGAGCCTGGGCAGTTTGTTATAGTGAGGGTGCATGAGAAGGGTGAGCGTATACCTATGACAATCTCTGATTTCGACAGGGAGAAGGGCACTCTTAACATGGTTGTGTCTCATGTAGGCAAAACATCAAGGCTCCTTGCCTCTCTTGAGTCAGGGGAGAGAATATTGAATATGCTGGGCCCTCTCGGCATGCCCAGCGATATTGAATATTTTGGTAATGTTGTTACTATTTGCAGGCAGGGAACTGCTGGCGCTCTCTATTCAATAATAAAAGCTCTCAAGAAGGCTGGTAACAGGGTTACATGTATAATGGGGTCTAAAAGCGGGGATTATCTTGTTCTTGAGAATGAGATTGGAGCTGTTGTTGATGAGCTTATTATAGCAACTGACGATGGTTCCAGAGGAGTTAAAGGTTATGCGGTTTCTGCTCTGAGAGAATATCTGAAGAAAAATCAGGTTGATTATATTTTGACAATAGGGCCGAGCAAGATGATGAAAACAGTCGGCAAGATAGGTAAGAAATATGGAATTAAAACTAAGGCAAGTCTTGGAGCTATAATGCTTGATGGTACAGGAATGTGCGGTGCATGCAGGGTGACTGTGAAAGGAAACACAAAGTTTGCCTGCATGGATGGTCCTGAATTTGATGCTGATGAAGTTAATTTTGATGAGCTTATAAGAAGACAGAGTTTCTTTAAGGAAGAGGAACGCCTTGCCATGGAGCTTTTTGAGGAAGGAATATGAACCGAGAGAAGAGAACACCCAGAAAAGAGCTTTCTCCTGAAGAGAGGGTAAAGAATTTTGATGAGGTTGCTATTGGTTACCTGGAGGAAGAGGCCATTGAAGAAGCAAAGCGCTGTCTACAGTGCAGAGAACCGGGGTGTGTGAAAGGCTGTCCTGTTGATATAAGTATCCCTAGATTTATCAGGGCGGTGAAGGAGGAGGACTTTGTAAGGGCGATTAAAATTATAAAGGAGAACAATTTTCTTCCGGCTGTGACCGGCAGAGTATGCCCTCAGGAGAATCAGTGTGAGGGCTCTTGCCTTCTTGGTAAAAAGTTCGAGCCCGTTGCAATAGGTGCGCTTGAACGTTTTGTTGCTGACTGGGCAAGGGATAACAATATAATAGAAAAACCAGAGGTGAAGGCGAGCAACGGGAAAAAGGTTGCTATAGTGGGTTCTGGTCCCTCTGGCTTAACCTGCGGTGCACACCTTGCCAATCTGGGCTACAGTGTTAAGATTTTTGAGGCTCTGCATAAGGCTGGCGGTGTTCTGGCATATGGTATTCCTTCCTTCAGACTGCCCAGCAGTGTGGTGGAAGATGAGGTGGAGTATGTAAGAGGCCTTGGGGTGGAAATTGAGACTGATGTGCTGATAGGCAGGACATTTTACCTGAAGGAGCTTTTCCAGGAGTGTTATGGTGCTGTTTTTATTGGCACAGGTGCAGGCTTGCCAAGATTTCCCGGTGTTCCAGGAGAGAATCTCAATGGAATTTATTCTGCCAATGAGTTTCTCTTCAGAGTTAATCTCATGAAGGCGCATCTTTTTCCTGAGTATGATACTCCCATTAAGATTGGCAGGAAGGTTGTGGTCATTGGTGCCGGTAATGTGACAATGGATTCGGCAAGAGTTGCAAGACGTCTCGGAAAAGATGTTACAGTGGTTTACAGGAGGACTGAGGTTGAGATGCCTGCAAGGAAGGAGGAGGTTGAGCATGGAAAGCAGGAAGGTCTTGAGTTCAGGTTTCTGGTTTCTCCTGTTGCCTTCTATGGTGACGAACAGGGAAATGTAAAGATAATGAGATGTATAAAAATGAAACTGGGAGAGCCTGATGCCAGTGGTAGAAGGCGTCCGGAACCTGTTGAGGGTTCGGAGTTTGATATGAATGTTGATACTGTTATTATTGCAATAGGGCAGAGTCCTAATCGTCTTATACCCATGTCTACACGAGATTTAGAAATAACCAGAAGAGGTACCATTGTTGTTGATGAGCATGAAAAAACTTCAATTGAAGGTGTTTTTGCAGGTGGAGATGCCACTACGGGCCAGGCAACTGTTATCGCTGCCATGGGCTCTGGTAAGAAGGCTGCAGAGAGTATTCATAGATATCTCAGTTCCAGGTAGATTCAGGGTGCTGAATAGGATATAAAATCAGAAAGAGTTATATTAGGGATTAATAACGTATACTGATGAATTAAACCCTGATGCTCAGGTAATGATTTAGCATGATGGGGCAAGTAGTATAGGGGAGAGAATCGGATGAGAAATATAAAAACTGAAGATATTATAGTCACAAAAATAAAGGATACCACAGCAAATCCTGCACCACTCGGGCTTATGGATTTTTGCCTCTTTAACCGTTCTATTCTTCATGCTGGCTGCTGCCGCTGAATTCACTGGCATTGCCATGATAGCGGTCATTGCTGGCTTTGAGGGAATATTCTGTGGTTTTTCAGTCATTTATGCTGCTCTTGCACTGCTTATCAATGAAAATATATGGAAGATAGCTTGCACCCCTCTGGCCAGTCAAACAATAAACTTTTCTGCGTTGAACATACTTTATATATCTAAAAATAAAGAGTAGAATTATGCTCATAAAAAACTGCAGAATTTTTTCACCTGATGGTTTCACAGAGGGTGACATATTAGTTGAAGGAGAAAAAATAATTAAAGTTGGAAGGAATCTGAAGAGCAGGGGTGAGACTGTTCTGAATGTCAGGGGAAAACCAGTTATTCCTGGTCTGGTTGATACCCATGTGCATCTTCGTGACTTCACCCAGAAATATAAGGAAACTATACATTCTGGTACAGAGGCAGCTCTTGCAGGTGGAATAACAGCTATAATGGATATGCCCAATACAAAGCCAGCTATTACATCTGATAGGGTGATGGAAAGAAGGCTTAACCTTCTGAAAAGGAGAGCTCTCTGTGATTTTGCAGTCTACTATGGAATTACTGAAGGGAATGTAAAGGAAAGATTGAGCAAGATTTATCTTGATGGTACTCTTGGTGAAGTCAGTCCAGGTCTTCTTGAGGAAGCAGTAATAAAAGCTGAGTTACTGGCAGTACATGCTGAAGACATGGAAATTATAAAGAAAAATAGAGAAAGGTACAGAGAGCACTTCAGGATAAGGTCTCCAGAGGCTGAGATTGAAGCTGTTAAGAAGGTTTCTCTTATGGCGCAGAGGCATAACAGGAATGTACACATCTGCCACATCTCCACTCAGGATTCTCTAGAGTTTCTCAATAGTAATATAACTTCAGAAGTAACACCTCATCACCTGTTTCTTAATAAAAAGCATCTGGATAGTCTGGGAAGTATATGCAAGACAAATCCTCCTCTCAGAACCTCCAGGGATAATGACGCCCTGTGGAGAGCTTTAAAATCAGGTAAAATTGATATGATTGCCAGTGACCATGCCCCTCACACTAAAGAAGAAAAGATGGGAGAAAATCCTCCATCCGGAGTACCCGGTCTTGAGGTAACTCTGAAGCTCCTTCTAACCATGGTGAATAAAAGATTTATCTCACTTAGTGATGTGGTAAGGTGGTGCACCTATGCACCTTCAAGAATATTTAATCTTAGAAATAAGGGTATTATAGAGCCGGGCAAACATGCTGACCTGTTAATCCTTGGCATGAAAAAAGAAGGAAAAATCAAACCAGAAGATTTCTACTCAAAAGCAAAGTATTCACCCTTTGAAGGCTTCAGTTACAGAGGTAATATTGAAAGAGTTATACTTCGCGGCAGTGTGGTTTTCGAAGAAGGTGAGGTTCTAACCAGCCCCGGTTATGGTGAACCTTTAAAATAATTGATATTCATTTCACCTTCCACTTTTCATCGAGAAAAGCACCTATTCTTGAAGAGTCGATAGGACCAACCATAACTTCCCAGCCTGTCAGGTCTTCAATTTCACCACTGATTCTTGCTGCCATGCCGGGAATAATTATCTTTCTGTGTTTAACCTTTTCACCAAGATTACTTTCTTCAATTGTTTCCTTTATAAGACTGCCTGTTAATCTTGTCCCTGCCATGGCAGGTTCGACAGCTAAACCCTCTGTATTCACCACAAGCAGGTAGCAGTCCTTCTTGGTTGACTCTATATCGGATGCTACAGTATAGTAGGTAAGTGCGAAGTTGGTTGTCAGAAGTACAGGTGAATTCTCATCTGGTTTGCCAATGGCGTAAACACCGGCATCCACCTTAATTGGCATCCTCGGGTCTGTGTAGATATTTTGCCTCAGAGTTAGAAGGGGTAGAAGAGAAAACATCTCAAGACTGTGGAGAACCATTATATCTGAAAAACGAAGTAGAAGGGTTGAGGCAAGAATGGTTTCATCGATAGCAGCCTTAACATCATCCTCATTATTCATCCATGCAACCATGGGAAGGTTTAGTACGGGGTAGCCAAAGAGCTTGTTGTTATTCTCAATGGCAAGACGCCTTATCATTGCCATATTTTCAAGGGTTGCACCATACTTATCTCCTATAGGAAAGGTGCCTATATCCAGAACAATATCCTCAATACCTTTTGAGTTCAGGTTCTGAACAAGGTTGCCAAGTGCCTCTATGTCGCCTGGTGCAGAAGCTACAACCGGGCATTCATGCTTAACAGCAATCTCGGCAACATCCTCCCAGTTATCTATGGTTGCAGCAAAGAGCAGGGCTCTCTTCCCGGCAGCAATTTCTGCCCCCATTTCAAGATTCTCAAGGTTGTAAGAGCATATCATCACAGGCATATCAGAATTTTCAATTACAGTTACAACAGCTTCTCCAAATTTAGCGGGGTCACCACTCTTATCTCTTATAACTATTCCATCAAGTGTAAGCTCCTGCCCCACACGTTCAATCTTGAAGTTGGAGATTCTTGTCATTTTCTCTGTAATTTCGTCAAAGGGTATATCATCGGAGATATCAATAAATAAGGCACTTTGGTTGAAGAAAGTAAGTTCATGTCTGTACATCACCTCTTCGCCGCCTATGGAACATGCTCTTTCTCCTGTGCCCAAAATTATTTCTTTTACCGGTGGTGTGATAAGCTCAATAAGTTTTTTTCTTTTTTCTGCAAACTTCTCATCTTTCATCAGGGGTTCGCAGTCTTCATAGGTCTTATCTCTCTCAATGAGCTGACTGGCAAAAGCCATACAGGACTCAACACCACACTTTTTACAGTTTATTCCAGGGAGACAATTGTATATCTCCAGAGGGGAAACCTTTGCCATCTTTACACCTCACATGAATTCAATTGATTTATTTGAACAGGAATCGACACATACACTGCATGGTCTTGATGAGGACCCTTCCTCTTCAAACCGTCTGCATAACTTTATATTTTTTATTTTGAGTATGCCGTCATCAACTACCATTATTGTCTCAGCTTTTGTAGGACCCTTGCCTCCGCTTGTTTCAAGGCTGAGTGATACATTCACGGGGCAGGCTACAACGCAGGTTCCACAGCCGGAGCACTTTTCATCATGCACCACGAGATTTGTAGGGGCTGCAGACATAAGCTTTTTTATATTTTCTTTTATAGCCAGTTTCTGGCGTATATACTTTGCTTCATTCAGAGTAGGACATTCGTCGATAAAAGCCTTCTGATTAACTATTTCAACTGCAAAAGCCATACATGTACTGTACCCGCATTTCTTACAGTTTGTTTTTGGCAGATGCCTGTAAATGTCCATTGGTGTAATCTTATCTGTCATTATCAAACCTTCAACCAGTCTTCGTATACAATTTCCCTGCTTTTTATATCATTGAAAATGGAATCCCTTATAGTTTTTACAGCGGCAACAGCATTGGGATGGAGCATCATCATTATATCTCCTCCCGCAAGAAGCACAGAGAGAGCATTTACTGTTTCCCAGAGTGGACCTCTGTATTCTCTTGGGCCCCACTGTGGCACATTCATCCATGCCTCTCTGGCAGCCCAGGCATTTGTCACACCGCAGCTCACAGGGTTTGCCAGTTCTTTCTCACCCATGATACCATTAACCTTAATCCTTTGAATCATTGTATAGGTATATTCGAGACCATAGCCAAGGGCTGCAGTGGTTGGGTCTTGAACCATTCTATCCCTGGGCAGACCTTCTTCCAGAAGAAGTTTATTGAGTGTTTTCTGGTCATTTATATCAAGAGAAACCCAGCTGAGTACATTGTGTCTGTGTTTAACTGCTGCATCAACAATACGCTTGTGGTCAAGGTCAAGATTTGCTGAAGCAAGCATACACATTTCACCTTCAGCCATAGCCGCCACTTTTTCAAATAACACGGGGTCCTTCTGTGGATTACCTGAACCACCTATGACGATAGGGACGTCAACAGCCTGAAGTACCTCCTCAACAGTTTTAACTGCCTCACTTGGGGGGGTATCTTTCACCTTTGGGTCAGTTGATACCAGGTGAATTGTGACAACATCTGCTCCATGCTTCACAGCTTCCTTTGCCCACTCGCCAGGTGAATCCCATACTTCGCTCCAGACCTGCCTAAGTGCCTTTGGGAACTGGGGCTGGGATATATCAAAGACATCAAAGCTAACAACAGGTTTGTTCACCCAGCCGCCTTCAAAGTAATATAAACTTTTCTGTCCTCCAAGTTTCACCTCATTGCCTCTTGTCCCACCATGTGTTCTTGTTGCACCCAGGGTTATCTCAGCTATCTCTCCCCTGTACTCGTTTATTGGTGGCTCAAACCTGTATGGTTTTTTATGCTCTTCAATCTTTTCAATAGCCTGAGCCTGGGCAATTTGATGCTGCATAACTGGCATCATGACAGCCCGCTTTGCTTTGATAATGAGTTCTTCCACATCCATCTTCACATTTTCCAGCTCTATGCTGTCAATATCTACAAGACTTCTGATAATTTCATCAAGATTAAGCTTTGCCATATTATTCTACCCCAGTTCAAGTCTGTTGGCTATACCCTTGATAGCTCTATAGGCTTTAGATTCTTCTGGGAGTTCAGTCAGGGGTTTTCCTTCAACATCGAATTCTCTGATAAGTTCGTCTTCAGGTACAGTTCCAGCTACTTCAAGCCCTATATCATTAACAGAATTCTTAATCCTATCCTCAAGTTCAGGTGTTACTCTATTCATAATGACATTAAGGCGTGAAAACTTTATCTTCAGCTCACCTGCAAGTTCCTTGATTCTTGCCGCTGTGGTTATGCCACGCTTTGATGTATCAGTTACAACGAGCATTATATCAACATTCTGGGTTGTTCTCCTCGAGAGATGTTCCAGTCCGGCCTCGGTATCAATTATAACAATATCATAATTCTTTGCTATGGTATCGATTATCTCTCTTAGCACATTGTTTGCTGCGCAGTAGCACCCAGGTCCCTCTGGTCTGCCCATACTGAGCAGATCAAATTCATCGGTTTCTACAAGAGCTCTCATTGCTTCATACTCAAGCTTCTGCTGCCAGCTCGTCCCTATCGGTAGTTTGTCTCTCTCCCCGAGAAGCTCTTCCCTGATCTCGCCTATGGTTTTCTCGACTTCAACGCCCAGAGCTTCAGGAAGGTTCGAGTCAGGGTCACTGTCTATTGCCAGTATATCATATTTGCCCTTCTCTGCCATAGCTCTTATAAGCAGTGCAGATACCATAGTTTTTCCTGTGCCGCCTTTGCCGGAAACTGCGATTATCATTTCTTCTCTTTCCTCTTTATTATTATCTTTTCAGCGTATATCTTTGCATTCTTGAAGATGATTGTGAACTCTCCACCGGGAACTCCAACTGGCATTCCCTGAAATGCTGTGGCTGGCATGGATATCTCAGGAACAGTTGCCACAGGCGCTTCGGCTTCCTCTGTTCCTTCTTCCTGCTCTTCTTTTCCAAGTCTTTCCAGAACAGGATGCTGCTTTTCCTTTAGAAAACTCTGCAAACCCTCAAGCTCAGTTGCATCAGTCTCTGTTGCTATCTTGTCGTATATCTCTGGGGGTATAACTTCTTTTACTCTATCCTTAAGTTCTGATGGCATCCAGACAATGCGTTCCCAGCCACCGTCTGCCTGTAAAAACTTTATTGAGCGGAGGTAGGCTACACCTATACCAAGGAAACCCTGGCTCTGAAGGCCTCCACCAACCTGACCGGCCATAGTTGAGAAGGGTATGCCAAAGGGGGTAACGCCGTGAAAGTCTCTATGTACTATTCCTATGCCGTCAACCTCTGGAATATAAAAAGCAATTGCCTCGAAGCAACCACAGGATGTGTGTGGATAATCGAAAATACTATGCAGGAACACCCTCTCCACTGCACCATTACTCTTATCCTTGACGACCTCGTTTATTCCGGAGAATTCACCTTTTAGAGAGTCTATCTCCTCTCCCTTTGGTATTTCAAAAATTGGCCCATTCGGGTCAACTTTCGATGCAGCTCTCCCTTCAAACCATGATATTGCACCACATCCAGATGTCCTGCTCGGAGTTATGGCACATACGTGGGTGGGGGCGAAGCTCTGACAGAGAAGACAGCCATAGAAAACATCAACATCTTCGTCCCTCAGGGTCGCTGCTTTATCATCTCTCCTCTCATAAACTTTTCTTGCTCTTGCAATGTGCTCGTCTACAGCCTTCTCATCAGTATAATATGTAATCTGCATCTTTTCGATAACGTCAAATTGATTCTTGTAGAGATTTATCAGAGCCTTGCCGATATGCTCAAGTTTTAATCCCTTTCTGGCACTGTCCTTGCTAACCCTGCACCATATTATATCACGGGAGTTAAGATGCATGAAGCCCTGAACATAATTGCTGAAGTCATGGAGTCTCCTCTCAAAAACACCTTCAAGGTCTTCTTCAAGAGTTTTTCCTGAAACCTTGATGAATACACCGAAAGGACTCTTTGAGCCTTCTTCCATGTCAGGTATGTCTGGACCTATAACCTCTACCTTTCCATCCTCAACTTCTTCGGGTGGTGCAACTATAAGAAGTTCGGCTCCCTTACTCTTTGGTCCTGCAAGGTCAACATACATATTAGATTTTCTTATCCTTTCGCCTTCATATATAAGTCCAATATCTACAGGTAAATCTTCCATAAACCCGCACCTCTTTTAATTATTCATGATTTTTCATGACAGATATAATTCTTGTAAAGCCTTTCTAAGCTTTGTTATTTAGCCACATAAAACTTTTCAGAGTTATTGGATGATAGTAATACCTTAATTGTGAAAATATTAATTACTGTGAATATATAAGTAGTTATAATGCCACTGAATTATTTCAAGAAAGGCCTGAGAGCGCTCGGAATAGCCGAGAGTTTTATCAAGGGGGAGAAAGGGAGGGCTTCTTTTGCTGGAGTGGTAATGAGGAGTGATTTGATAATAGATGGGTTTGCTTTATCTGATACTACTATCGGGGGTTTTGATGCAACTGAGGCGGTAATTGAAATTTTCAGTTCTCTTGGAAGGAGAGATATCAATATAATAATGCTAAATGGCTGTGTGATAAGCATGTTCAATATTATAGATATGGATGTGCTATATTCCAGCCTTGAGCTTCCTGTTATATGTGTTACCTATGAAGAAAGCTCTGGTCTCGATAGGTATCTCAGAGAACAGGAGAATGCAGAGAGAAAAATTGAAGCCTACAGAAGGCTTGGTAATAGAGAGGAGATTATATTGAAAACAGGAAAGAATGTGTTTGTAAGGTATTCAGGTATGAATAGACATGAAGCAGGGCATATTCTTAACAGATTTACACTTCAGGGCTCTGTGCCTGAACCCCTGAGAGTTGCAAGGATTCTCGCAAGAGAGATTTATAGAAAATTTTACTGAGATATTTTTACAAATGTGCGCAAAAAATATTAATAAGTGAACAGAAGTAAACAAAGAAAAGGTGGTATTATGCCAAGAAAAGTTCTTTACAATATATGTATGGGCTGTGGAGGGTGCGTTGGAGTGTGCCCGTTCCTTGCCTTGAATCTTGATAAGGGTTATGAAGTTGTTGTTGATACTGAAATGTGCACAGACTGCGGAACCTGCACAAAGTTCTGTCCTGTTGGAGCAATAGTGGAGGTGTGAAGATGAAGGATAGATATGACATTGTAGTGGTTGGCGCAGGTCCGGGTGGGAGTAATACAGCAAAAGCTGCGGCAGAGGCTGGAGCTGATGTTCTTGTTCTTGAAAAGAGGCAGGAAATAGGGGCTCCGAAGCGCTGCGGAGAGGGTTTAAGTGTTAACGGCCCTGCAATTCTAGGCTTTGAGCCTTCTAAGAGATGGTGCATAAATGATATATGGGGTGCCAATGTGATAGCTCCTAACGGCGAGAAGGTTACTGCGAGATATAATGAGCAGGTTGGCTGGGTGATTGAGCGAAAGATGTTTGACAAGTATCTTGCCATAGAGGCGGCCAAAGCTGGAGCTGATATTAATACAAGGGCAGAGGTAACCGGTCTGAAAGTTGAGGGCGGTTATGTTAAGGGTGTCGAGGTTAATAGAATGGGGGAGATATTTGAGGTTGATGCCGAGGTTGTTGTGGGTGCGGATGGTGTTGAAAGTAAGGTGGCAAGATGGTATGGAATAAATTCAACTCAGAAGCTCGTGGATATAGACTCTGCCTTTCAGTATGAGATGGTGGTTGACCTTGATGAACCAGACATGCTTGACCTGTACTTTGGAAATGATATTGCACCGAGGGGCTATGTCTGGGTATTTCCCAAGGGTGAAAAAGTTGCAAATGTGGGAATAGGCATAGGTGGCAATATAGGAAAGAAAACTGCGAAACAGTACCTTGATGAATGGATAGATAAAAACGAACCTTTTAATGAAGGTGCAATAATCGAAGTTAATGCCGGAGGAGTGCCTGTAGGTGACCCTGTTGATACGCTCGTTGGAAATGGTTTAATGCTTGTAGGCGATTCTGCCCATCAGGTTAATGCTATTCACGGTGGTGGCATTTTCGAAGCAAGTTTTGCAGGGAAAATAGCTGCAAAGGTGGCTGTGGATGCGATTAAAAAGGGTGATGTTTCCAAGGCAAGGCTATCAGCCTATGAAAAGGAGTGGAGAAGTATAAGGGGAGAAATTCTCCACAGGATTTACAAGCTTAGAAGAGCAGTAGAATTTTTCAGCGACAACGACCTCAACTTCCTTGCTGGCGAGCTTACAGGGGATGATGTTGTTGCTTTTGCCAATGGAGAGAATCTCGGAAAACTTACAAAGATTTTAATGAAACGCCCGAATCTCCTTAAGGCTGCCAGGGAGCTAAGGTAGATGCAGGACTGTATATTTTGCAGGATAGTTAAGGGAGAAATTCCTTGTCATATGGTTTACGAGGACAGGTACATTATAGCTTTTCTTGATATAAACCCCATGACAGAAGGGCATACTCTTGTTGTGTCCAAGGAGCATATCGAGAGTTTCAGCGATACCAGCAGCTATATTGCCACAAATATTGCAGAGAGTTCTGTGAAGATTGCAGGGGCTCTGAAGAAGGCTCTTAAACCGGAGGGCTTCAACTATTTTATTAATGAAGGTAAGGTGGCGGGACAACTTGTCATGCACCTCCATATGCACGTGGTGCCGAGATACGGTGATGATGATGTGAAATTTGAAGCAGGCAGCAAAGTTGAGCTGGATGAGGAAGAGATGAAAGCGATTGCCGAGAGGATTTCGAAAGAGATATGATTCCTATAGAACTGAGCAGATATCTCAATGAGCTTTTAAGAGTTGATGAGTTTCAGGATTATTGTTCAAATGGTCTGGAATTTGAGGGCCAGGCTAATGTTAAGAGAGTTGCTCTTGCAGTTGATGCCTGCGCTGCAGTTTTCAGAGAAGCAGTTAACCTGAACTCTGATATTATTATTGTGCACCACGGTTTATTCTGGGGAGATATAAAAACTATAAGGGGGAACCTGAAGGAAAGACTGAAGCTCCTATTTGATAGTAATATCTCGCTCTATGCTGCACATTTACCTCTTGATGCCCACCCTGAGCTGGGAAATAATGCTCAGATTATGAAACTTTTAAAAATTAAGATTAAAGGCGGTGCCGGAAAATATAAAGGTATTCCTCTGGGTTTCTGGGGGGAACTTGAACATGAGGAGCCTCTGAAGAAATTCACTGCAAGGGTTGAGGATAAGCTATCTACTGAGTGCAGCGTGCTTGACTTTGGCGGCAGAGTTAAGAAAGTTGCTGTTCTTTCCGGGTCCGGATGGAAGGCACTCTATGAGGCTGAAGAAATCGGTTTTGACACTCTGATAACAGGTGAAGCTTCCCACTCTGCCTACACTCTGGCAGAAGAGCTTGGAGTCAATATTGTCTTTGCAGGGCACTATGCTACGGAAAGGCATGGCGTTAAAGCTCTGGGAGAACATATAAAAAGAAGGTTTGGGTTTGAGGTTAAATTTATAGAGCACAGCACAGGAATTTGACTTTCATCAATGTTCGGAAATCTCTATCCATTTACCCTTTCCTTCCCACACTCTTACTCTCAGAGGATAATCAAATTCCTCTTTCAGCTTTCTGAAAATATACTCGGTTATATTCTCTGCACTGGGGTAGTCGAGGATTTCATTTATTGACCTGTGGTCAAGCTCTGCAATAACTGTTCTCACCTTCATCTTCACATCATGGAAATCCATTATCATTTTGCCTTCTTTTTTCTCCCCCTCTATTACAACCTCCACTTTATATGTGTGGCCATGCATTCTGCCACAGGAATCGTGCTGGGGAAGATAGTGGGCAGAATCAAAATATTCAACTACACCTAAGCGCATTGTTTCACCTCATAGAAAATTGAGAAACTTATGAGTTTGAGGAATAATCCTGAGCTCAACAATTTCTGAAAGCTCCTTCTGGAGATTTAGAAGCTCTCCTCTTGCCGGTGCTTTTTCCAGAGGGGTTACTGGCTGAATAACAGCAAGGGAGATATAATCTTTTATTGATTCCAGGTTATTATAAATTTCATCCATATCAATTCTTCTGCCTACAACTATCTTGGCAAAGGTGTATCTGGTCTTTGAGTTTCTTAAAATTTTGAAACTTCTTATAGTTGCCTCTCTTATATCTTCATAATTCTCATTATTAATTGCAAAGCTGAGTTTGAAGTCTCCTGCCACAAATTTTACTTTGTTCTTTATTATTTCTGCCTTCTCCGGTAGAGTCATATTTGTCTCAAGATAGAGAGGTTTAAGACTTAACTTTTTTATAAATTCTGCATTGATAAGAGGCTCACCTCCTGTGAGGGAGTAGGAATGGACTCTGCTAAAGCTTTTAGCAATTTTTTCAGTCTGCTCATAACTGATGGGATTTTCAATATAATGGAAGTCACCTTTCCCAGGTGTTTTTTCAACTCTGCAATTTTTAAAATCTGTTCCGGTGTCACAGTACTCGCAGGCAATATTGCAGGCATCAAATCTTATAAAAACCTGACGCACTCCCAGAAGAGGACCTTCACCCTGAACTGAACAGAAAATCTCTCTGAGCTTTGCTTTCAGAGTATCACATCCAGGGGAAGAGTTTTTCTCAGGTCATCTTCTATATCTTCAATCTCACCTGCATATCTCTCTGCTATAGTTTTGAGAAGTTTATCTGCCTTATCAGCTATGCCAAGGTCTTCAAGGCTTCCGTAAATCCTGTTTGATACATTTATTCCAAAATGGATTTTGGCGCTTACGGGTGAGAGGCTTGCTATACTTATACTCAGCTTCCTATTATTATGGTAGAGGTCATCTCCCTTTCTTGTGATTTGCTTCATGGAGAGTTCTTCAAGAATTTCTCTTACCAGTGCTGCAAGGAGGCGCTGTCTTGTGTATATTAACTTTAGATTTACAATATCGAAGTGCTCTACTATGAAGTGAAGCATATCTTCGGAGAGAATTTCAGCTTCGGCCTTTTTATCCTCGAGGTCAATCATATGTTCAAGTTCAATTCTGCAGGGACTGCGGAAGGCAACTATACTGTCTTCTTTTATATCGAATTCTCTATAAGCCCAGAGAGAGGATATTTCGGTGCCGGAGTAACTCTTTCTATTTTCAGCTATGAGTACCTTCATAATAATCTGGGCAATGAGACCACCCATTTCAATGGGTGTAGGAATTGCCCTTTTTCACCTCTTTTAGAATTGTATTCCTTTTCCATATTTTAATAACTCCACTTTCTTAACATTAATATCAAAGATTTTCCCTATTTTCCCTTCTACTATTACATATTCCCCATAATTATGGACACCCTTCACTTTACATAGAGATTTAATATATTTTACTAAATCATTGGGCTGTAATTTATATCTTTGTTTTCTTATAGAAGGTTTAAAACCTTTTCTGTTTGTTTGAATACTTCTATTATTGCGTCTTGTTTGTGTCACTTTATAAGGTTTACTCCTACTTTGAGTTGTTCCACCAGCAATCACAAAAGCATCATTTATATGACTTTTCTCCATATCTAATTTAATTCGAGCATGCTTTGTAATATACCCATACGTCCAGTCACACTTCAGAGTATTCACCAGTCTCCATCTAACGATATTCATAAATGCAGTTGTTTTTAATGTTTGATTTGCTTTTTTCTGTATTTCAGGATATCCAACCTCTGCTGCTGTTTTATCTCCTTTCTTCTGATTACATTTATGGCACGCTAAAGTCAGATTTGAAACTCTATCTGTTCCACCTCGAATTTTAGGTATAATATGCTCAATCTCTAAGGGTGTATTACTCTTCCCACAATAAGCACACT
>BDTY01000096.1 GCA_002897955.1 archaeon BMS3Bbin15 | reverse complement strand
GTGTGTATGTATTTCACATTCCTAACTTCTGTATCTATGTTTTGCATCAATACCTCCTAATCAACTCGGAGCTTGCATCAGCAAGCCCCTGCCTCAAAACCCGAGGGTTTAGGGAGGGGTAGTTGACGACCTGCTATGATGAAGGATACCTTAAATCGGTAAATTCAGGATTAGCTATAGATTTTTCCTCATAGCGTGAAGATAGTTATCAAAAATGATATATCTAAATCAAATGAAAATATTGAGGTTATTTATAACTGGATTTACTCATAGTACAATGTCTGATTAAGTCATTCTAAGACTTATATTGCAAAAAAATAAAAATGGAGAGAGAGTTAGTAATTCTTCGCGACAAGCTTTATGTCTGAAGCCTTGACAGTCTTTCTCTTTGCGTGTTTTGCCATGTCTCCAGATTCTCTTGCTATATCAGTTCCGATTTCTTCAAGAATTTCTGCAAGAAGTTCTGCAGCATCCTTACCTACTCTCAAACCGGTTGCATTCCTTATTATTCTTTCACATGCAGCTATTGAAAGTTCAGCCATTTATATACCACCTTTCTTTAATCTTTTATTATAATCTTACTTGTATTGCTATATAAATCTTTCTTTCGATTTTAATTTAAAAATCATATTATATCAGCGATTTATAGAAACATGTTTTTGTTTTCTGGAACTTAAATTTATATATCATAATATTTTGATATAATGTACTAATTCAGATTATACATAATCTGAAAAAGACGTATATGGTTTGCTCCAGCGATTATTATAAACGATAAGCTTATGAATAGTTTATTATTCAGTTAAAAACCTTATGTAAATTAATTTAAGGATTAAACAATGAAAATATCTGTAAATATTCATATTAAGTTTTTATTAACCATGGTCAGAATTCTATTTTAGAGGTGATAATTATGGTAGCAGAAACTATACAATTTCTAGGCATTAAGGGTGCTCCTGAAATAAATCTTATTCTTGCCTTTATATGGTCTCTCCTTATCGGCTGGGTGTTCTCAACAGTCGGTGCTTTTGGAGGGGTTCTTGCCGGCGTGGGCCATATGACAATCTTCGGGTTAGGTTCCTATGCTTCTTCACTGAGGGATGTTAATGAATCTCTTAATAGGGTTGTAACCGATAGTGTGAGAGTATCAAACCAGTGGCTGGTTGGTATGAGTGCAGCTATTTCTTCATTCAACTATTACAGGATGAAGAGAATTGTCATACCGCTTGGTATTACTCTTGGTATAGGTGCTGTGATTGGCAGTATATCTATCCCCATGCTGACGGCAGGTAAGCTCAGCTTCAGGTCATATCAGGGTTATTTCGGACTTTTTACCCTTATCGTTGGTTTTGTTCTTCTGTACGAAATTACTCCCCGTGGAATGGCAAGAAAGAAAAAAGCTTCAGAGGCAGCAAAAGCATTTGAAAATAGAGTTAGAGAACTTAGAAAGAATGGGAATGTGAAAGAACTTGAGAAGGAAGGGGTGAATATCACAGAAGTAAGCCCCAGAAAAATAAGATTCACATTTTTTGGTGAGGAATTTTCGTTTAATCCGGTTTTACCCTTTTTTGGCGGGATTGTAATAGCAAGTATTGCTTCTCTCATTGGTGTTGGAGGTGGATTCCTGTATGTGCCTTTCCTGACATCTATTGTAGGCCTTCCCTATTTTATTGTGGCTGGCACATCTGCTCTTGCAGTGATTATAGGTATGGTGGTGAGTATTTACACATATATGGTAGTGAAAGGTGTACCTATTGATTTCATGCTCATAGGCGTAGAGCTCATTGGTGTTATTATAGGCTCACTCATAGGTTCAAGAACATCAAAATATATCCCTGAAAGATATATGAAAATAATCTTTACAGTTCTGGCATTCTATGTTGGACTGAGATATACAATAAAGGGCTTCTTTGGCTTCAATTTACTGCCATGAGCTTTATTTTTTACTTTAATTTTATTACAGTCGTGAGAAACAGGGGGCCTCTGACATCTATTTTCTTCTCGTAGGTTGTTATATAACGTCTGGCAACTTCGTCCAGCTTCAGATTTATATCACCCAGTCCCTTAACCATACCGAATCTTAACTTCTTTTCTGTTTCTTCTGTTTCCACCAATTTTTCTGCCTTTGCAGATATTGCGAGAGAACATGCCCTGAGATAGCTTATATCTGTACTGAAGGCATGTTCAGGATGCTCTGCACTTCCCAGAATGTTGCCTTCTTTTACAAATATTTTATTTCTGTAGGCAGGACCCAGAAGTTTTTTCCCTTCTTCCTCTTCAACAAGTTTAACTTCAACTTTTCTGCCGAGAAATGTACCTGAAAAAGCTGTTATCTCAGCTGGAGTTTCTCTTTCTGCCTCCTCTACAGCAACACTTTTTATTGCTTCAGCCATAACAATACCTTCTTCTGTGTATGGAGTTAGTTTGAAATAAATCATCTCTGCAATTTCTCTATCATCGAGATGCCACTTTTTATAGAACTGCGGGAATACCATTTCCCTGATATCATCCGCACTTGAAAGTACCATGGCGAGGCGTTCCACACCAAGGCCGAGATTCATCACAGGAACCTCGATTTTATATCTGGAAAGTGCCACAGGTGAATAAACACCGAAGGTCGCTATTTCAACCCATCCGGCTTTCTGGCTGTAAGCATATACCTCTGTCTGTGTACCTGGAGTGTAATACTTTGAACGTTTTTCGTCAGGTATAAATTTAAATTTTTCAAAACCAAAATTTCTGAGAAGTTCTCTGGCAACAAATTTACCGTCTTCAACACTGGCATCCTCTGCCATAACAACACAGCTTGCTGAGAAATGGCTTCTAAGGTGAGTGGTATCTTCACTCTGCTCCCTTCTGAAGCATCTGTCAATAGAAAATAGCTTTATGGGTAGCTTTTTCCTCCCGTACATGGATGAAAGAGTTAAAAACCAGCCAGAAGTCATGTGACTCCTGAGAGTCAGATTTGTTGGTCTGGGTTTCAGCTCTTTAAACTCTGGAAAGATTTCTGAAAAGATCATTGTGGCCAGAGAATCCTCAATTTTCAGAGTTTCTGCAAGCTCCTTTATTAAATCGTCGCCATCGACTTCACCCTTTTTATATCTGTGGAGTAGTTCCTGAAGCTCATTTCTATCTGCCTGAATACCATGTTTTTCAAGAAGATTTAGCTTTTCCTGACTTAAACCGACATCCGGTCTTGGCAGGCCAGCAAGATAGAAACATCTGTCAAGCACTGCCAGCGCCTCTGGCCCAAACTGGCGCTTTACTTCCTTCTCCTCTATGAATATCGGATTAACAAACTCATCAAAGCCAAGTTTAAGATAGGCTTCTCTGAGTTTATAAAGAGTTTCATACAGGAAATTAGACTTACCATACTCTCCCCTGTACCTGTCTTCCACATGAGAAGGTTCCTGAATAAGAGAGGCAGTATCAAGCCATGCCCTTTCAAAATCATTTTCTGCAAGTTTGATTATTTTCTTGCTTTTCCATCGAGTCATAAGCTATCCCACATTTTCTCATAGTTTATAGCATGAATATCATAACTATAATTTTCGGCTATCTTTTTAATTTCAATCATATCGTATAATCTTATTGCCCGTATAAAAATTCTGTCGCCACACCTACGGGCATGCTCCGCTACCATTCGTTTTAAAATATTGATGAGATGAAAAAGCTCTCCAATGTTAAGCCCCATCTTCAATATTGCATCTACAATGCGATAGCTACCTGTATTGTACTTAAATAGAATCGCACGTAAGCATGGGCTTAACCTTTATCCTGATAACTCTTTATCACAGATTTTTATTTATTGCAGTCCTTATTCTATCCACAGATTTAAGGAAGAGTTCCTCCTCTTCTCTGCTGAGGTTGTAATTTACCGGCCTTACTCCAGAACTGCTTACCTCCGATGGATAGCCTATACATATTCCATGGTTTTCGAGATAAACCGAGATGGGCATAATTGTGCTTTCTTTATTCTGAAGGCCTCTTACAACCTCTGAAATTGCTGTTGCGGGAGCAAACCATGTTCCACCTTTAGCTTCGATAACTTTGCCTGCACTCACTCTGACCTCCTCAAAAACATTCCGGAGTTTAGATATGGGAGCATCTGCTCCAAGATGAGAGAATACCGGTGTCATTGAATCACCATGTTCACCTATTATCATGACCTCTTCTGAGTATTCTATATTGAACATGAGTTTGAGAAGTGACTTAAGTCTCACTGTATCCAGAAGGGTGCCCAGGCCTATGACTCTTGAAGGTTCAAGATTTGAGAGTTTGATGGTATTATAAGTCAGAACATCAACAGGATTCGAAACAATTAAGACAAATGGATTTTTAGAATACTCAAGAGCCCTCTTTGTCACATCCCTGACTATACCTATATTGCTCTCAGCCAGCTCCAGCCTGTTCATATCTGGTTTTCTTGTCACACCGGCTGTGACAATAATAATATCACTATTTTCTGTCAGGGAGTAATCGCTCCCACCATAAACTTCAGCATCGATTTTCATACCAGAAATAGAATGAGCAAGATCAAGAGCTTCGCCCTTTGCTCTATCTTCCGATATATCAATAAGAACAACTTCTGAGGCAAGATTGTTAATCATCATGGAGAATGCGGCAGTGGAGCCAACTCTTCCTCCACCTCCTATTATTGTAATCTTCATATTAATTCACCTTTAAATGCAACATAAATTTTGATAGATGAGAATATAAAAATTTCCCCGACAATTTCGACAATGAGCGATAATAAATTATATATATGTCGTAATCGGTATTAAGTAGAGGTGATAAAATGGAAGGTCCGAGAGACCCTAAAGTTTACAGAGCACCTGACCTAGATGTGTTCCCTCCAAGACTTCAGGACATTGTGGGGGTTTTTTCCGGTTACAGTGTGAAAATTAAGAAAAATGGCGGGGATACCCTCATGGTGATGGAGAGAGGCAGGAGTAAATATCTCATGAGAGTATAATTTATTTCTTTTTTTATTTTGTCCATGCGAAAATATAAATATAGATTTGTTAAAGTTTCTTCTCTAAAACTAAAAGTATCTTGAGGAATCTATGATGGATAAACTATGGAAAGAAATCTCTAAAGTTTATAAAAGTTTTAATGATGACCTTGCAGCAATTGAAAAATATATAGAAGAGAGTATACCTGTGGACAGCCCTCCTGTGCTCTATGATGCTTCCAAGCATCTCATCAGTATGGGTGGAAAAAGGATAAGACCGGTATTGACTCTACTTTCCTATAAATCAGTCTCCCCTCAGGGAACTCTTGATGAAATTTTCCCCATAGCTGTGGCAATTGAGCTGATTCATACAGCAACTATAGTGCATGATGACATAATAGACAGAAGTACAAAGCGCAGGGGAGGAGCAACTGTCAATGCAAAATGGGGAGATGAAATTGCCATACTTGCAGGGGACCTGCTATTTTCAGAGGCTTTTGGTCTTGTTGGCACTCACAGAAACAGAAAAGTTAGCGGTATAATATCAAGAACCTGTGCAAAGCTTGCCGAGGGTGAGGTTCTTGAAACTCTCCATACTGAAGATTACGATATGACTGAGGAAGTTTATCTTGAGGTGATTGAACGCAAGACAGCTTCTCTATTTGACGCAGCAACGAGAACAGGAGCAATGGTAGGTGGGGGAAGCAAAGAGGAAGTTAAAGCTCTGGCCAGATATGGCTACTTTCTTGGAATAGGGTTTCAGATGATAGATGACCTTCTGGATATTACTTCAGGGGAAAACATCCTGGGGAAACCTGTGGGTATCGATATTGCTCTTGGCAAGAGTACATTCGTTGTACTTCATGCCCTGCATCACTGCAGCCCAGGGGAGAATGGAGAATTGAGAAAGATTCTTAATAAAAGAGAAAAGAGCAGCGAAGACCTCGAAAAAGCAAAAGAAATCATGGAGCACTGTGGCTCTTTAAATTATGCACTGAAACGCTCAAAGTATTTTGTTGAAAAGGGTAAAAAAGAACTTCTTGCAGTCCAAAAAAATCCTGCTACCATGGCTCTGGATATTATTGCCGATTGTGTTCTCAAGAGGGAGTTTTAGGTGTGGTATATCCTAAAAATAATTCTGATTATTTCTTCGGGTATTCTTTTTGCAAATTTTGCCCTTGAATTTGGACTATTCAGATATCTTAACAGAGCTTTCAGACCTCTTTTCAGTTTTGCAAACATATCGCCAGAGGTTGCAGCCAGTGCTATGGCAAGAGTTTTAAGTCCCAGCGCCGGCTATTCCACCCTGGCAGAGTTTCATACGGCAGGCAGGGTGGATGAAAGGGAGATTATAGTAACAACCTTTCTCACAACATTTGTTCATGAGCTTCTCCGTATTTTCAGGTTTTATATTCCTGTGGCTGTACCTCTCCTTGGCATTTCTCTTGCAATTAAATATATTGCAGTCAAAGTCGGCAGTGGCTTTATTCAGAGTTCTCTTGCTTTAATTTATTCAAAATTTAGACTTCCGGCGGTTAAGGATTACAGTGAAGTGCCTGAAAGAAAACCAGATATGAAACTGGTAATAAAACAATCCTTTAAAACTCTTAAAAGAGTTATTCCACTCTTTGTCTTTACCTATGGTGGTGTGACACTTCTCCTCTCCCTGGGACTTCTTTCCAGGATTGCTGGCTTCTCAGAACCTGTTATGACCTTCTTCTCTCTTCCTGGTGAAGCTTCTCTTGTTATGGTCACTCAGTTTGCCAATGTTGTTGCTGGTTTTGCCACAGCAGGAGAGCTTGTTAGGCAGGGTATTCTTAATGGAAACAAGGCTCTTATAACCCTTATAATTGGATTGATTTTCTCTCTGCCGAGAATTTATCTTCAACGTACTGCCCCTCTGGTTGCTTCTCTCTTTTCCAGAAAGATTGCATTTAAAATTATAATATTTAAAATTTCACTGGAGATAATTACTTTAGCTATAATGCTATGGCTGGTGTTAAGATGGAGTTAAATAGAGTTATTGAGATAATGGAGAGAGAGGGCGAGAAAAGAAAAGCCCCTGTTCTAACCTTAAAGCAACGCCTGACAACTCCATTCAGGACACTTGTGTCTGTTCTTATCAGTTCCAGAACAAAAGATGAGACCACATCAGAAGCTGCAGATAGACTTTTCAGGGTTGCGGATTCACCTTCACAGCTTATGAATTTAAGTAAGGATGAGATAGAGAAGCTGATTTATCCTGTAGGTTTTTACAGGGTGAAGGCAGGAAAGCTCAGAGAACTCGGAGAAGTTCTTGCTGAAAATTATAATTCAGATGTGCCTGAAACCTTTGAAGAGTTAATTAAGCTTCCAGGTATAGGAAGAAAAAGTGCTAATGTCGTTCTTGCTCACGCCTTCAATAAACCAGCCATAGGTGTTGATACACATGTGCATAGAATCTCAAACAGGCTTGGTCTTGTTAAAACATCAAAACCCAGAGATACTGAGAGAAAGCTTAACAGTATTGTTGCCGATAAGCTGAAGGCGAGGCTGAATAGAGCCTTTGTTGCATTTGGCCAGAGTGTATGTAAGCCTGTGAAACCTCTCTGCAGCCAGTGTCCTCTTGCCTGGGAATGCCCGAAAATTCATGTTAAAAAATAGTGTTTGCAGACGTTAATCAGGAAAAATCTTAAAAGTATTTCTTCTGCATTATTTGCATTAAATTATTAACTCAGAGAGGTATGATTATGAAGATGCCAAAAGAAAAGAGAACATACTGCCCAAGCTGTAGAAAGCATACAGTACATGAGGTGCTCAGAGTAAAGAAGCACAAGGCAAGTGAATTGAAGGCAGGACAGAGGCAGTTCAGGAGAGTCATTAAAGGTTACGGTGGTTTTCCAAGACCACTTCCCAGTGGTGCAAAGCCAACCAAGAGAATTTCTCTAATACTTAAGTGTAGGGTATGTAAGAAAGCCCACAGTGTCAGGGGCTTCAGAGTGAAAAAATTTGAACTGGAGGCATAATTGTGGAGGAACTTATTTCAAATCCAAGGTCACGATTTCTTAAAGTAAAATGCAGTGACTGTGGAAATGAGCAGGTAATGTTTGGTTCAGCTTCAACCAGAATAACATGTCAGGTATGTGGGAAGACTCTGGCTGAGCCCACAGGTGGCAAGGCAAAAATTCTCACAAAGATAATATCAGTGCTGGAGTGAGGTTATTGGTAATCAAGAGGGAGCCCTTCCCGGAGGAAAATGACCTTGTGGTATGCACAATTACAAAGGTATATCCATATGGAGCTTTTGCCAGGCTTGATGAATATGGTGGTAAAGACGGATATATTCACATCTCGGAGGTAGCCTCAACCTGGATAAAGAATATAAGAGATTTTGTCAAGGAAGGGCAGAAGACTGTAGCCAAGGTAATGGGGATAGATAGAAGGAAAGGACATATAGATTTATCTCTGAGACGGGTAAGTGAATCAGCCAAGAAAAACAAGCTCCAGGAGTGGAAGAGAGCCCAGAAGGCTGAGAAACTTCTTGAGATGTCAGCCAACAATCTTGGGAAAACTCTTGAAGATGCGTACAAAGAGGTAGGTTTTACTCTTGAGGAGCATTTTGGTGAGATATATGGCGCCCTTGAAGAAATCTCACTGCTGGGTGAAGAAGCCCTCAAAGATATTGAGATACCAGAAGACTGGGCACGTGAACTAATCAAAATAGCGGGAGAAAATGTTACCATACCAACCGTTGAGATTACAGGTTATGTTGATTTAAGATGTTTCGAGACAGATGGTGTGGAAGCTATAAAGGATGCATTGATAAAGGCGAGAGAAGGAGAAACAAATGACGAAGTAAAACTTGATATTATTTATGTAGGCTCTCCCAGATACAGAATCAAAGTTGTGGCACCTGAATATAAAATAGCTGAAGATGTTTTAAGGAAAGCCGCCAATAAAGCTATTGAAGTTATAAAAACCCATGATGGCGATGGTCAGTTCTACCGCGAGATAAAAGATGAAAAGAACTGATACAAATTCTGCTGCCTTAAATATAAAGGAGAAAGAAAAGTGACGGACTTCGAGGTGTTCTATACAGAAAAGCCTGAACTTCAAGACCCGGTATTTATCGAGGGGCTTCCGGGCATAGGGCATGTGGGAAAGATAGCTGTTGAATATATTATTAAAGAGCTGAAAGCAGAAAAGTTTGCAAAGCTTTATTCTACGGATTTCCCACCTCAGGTTCTTATAGACAAAAGTGGTTTTGTCGAGGAAATGAAAATCGAATTCTATTTCTTAAAGGGTGAAGGAAACCGTCAGAAAGATTTAATATTTATTACAGGCAATACTCAGAGCGTCACTCCTGAAGGGCAGTACAGACTGTCTCATGAAATTCTGAATTTTGCAGGAAATCTTAGAGTAAGTGAAATTTATACTCTCGGTGGCCTGGGTATGAAAGAAACTGTTAACAACCCCAGGGTATATGGGGCAGTGACAGAAGAAGGATATATATCCACTCTTGAAGAGCTAGGGGTTGTGATTAAGAGGGAGACAGAGGGGCAGATTGTCGGTATATCTGGGCTGCTGCTGAGTCTTGGCAGACAGAGAGAAATCCCGGGATTGTGTCTTATGGGTGAGACATCCGGCTTTTATATTGACCCTGAAGCTTCAGAAGCTGTACTCAATGTTCTGTCAAAGCTTTTAAATCTGGATATTGATATGGCTAATTTAAAAGACGAAGGAAAAGCTGCAAGGCAGAAATTTGAAGAATCCAAAACTATGGAGCAGAAAATGATGGAAAATCTGGGTTTAATTAAGAGAGAAAGCGGGGATGAAGATATACGCTACATAGGATAAGTTTAAGGTTAAATAACACATAAACTTATTAAGGTGTTTTTAATGCAGGTGGGAATAGTAGGAGCTTCAGGATATACCGGAGGTGAACTTCTACGTCTTTTAACTCAGCACAGTAAAGTTGAAATAGCTCTGGCAACCTCGAGAAGCTTTAATGGTAAGAAAGTAAGTGCCATCCATCCGAACCTCAGGAAAATTGTTGATATTGAGTTCGAAAACCCGGGTATAGAGGAGATTGTAGAACGCTGCGACTTTGTATTTCTGGCTTTACCCCATGGCACAAGTATGAAAATCGCTCCCGGGCTTGTAGAGGCAGGACTGAAAGTTATTGACCTGAGTGGCGACTTCAGGTTTGATAATATTGAAGTTTATGAAAAATATTATAAGAATAAGCACAGTGCACCAGAGCTTAAGGCAGTTTATGGACTGCCCGAGCTTCATAGAAAGGAGATAAAAACTGCAAATTTTGTTGCAAACCCTGGCTGTTATCCAACAGGTGTAATACTGGCTCTGGCTCCTATTGTTGACATAGCTGATAGGATTGTTGCTGATTCAAAGAGTGGAATTTCAGGTGCAGGTGTCAAGCCACAGCATGCAACTCACTTTCCCGATGTGGATGAGAATATTCTCGCCTATAAGGTTACAAACCACCAGCATCTGCCTGAGATTGAGCAGGAACTCAATAAAATTGCCCCGGGCACGAGTGTTTCCTTTGTGCCACATATAATCCCTGTGATAAGAGGGATATCAAGCACAATACACTGTTTCCTTAAAGAGGAGAAAACTTCCGGTGAAATCAGAGGGATTTTCGAAGATTTTTATTCGAAAGAACCGTTTGTCAGACTTCTTGAAGTTGGTAATATTCCAGGGTTAAGTGCTATAAGAGGTTCGAATTTTATTGATATAGGAAGCTTTGAAGTAGATTATGAGAGAGAAAGAGCTATAATAGTTTCAGCCATAGACAATCTTGTCAAAGGTGCTTCAGGACAGGCAGTTCAAAACATGAATATTATGACGGGCTATGAAGAAACTCTCGGTCTTCTCTTTCCAGGTCTCCATCCATGAGGTATTAATATGAATGTTGAAGATTTTATGACAAAAGATGTTATTGTTATAGGGGCTGACGAAAGCCTTGAAGAAGCAGCAAGGAAATTGAGGAAATACAGAATAAGTGGTGCTCCTGTTGTGGAGGATGGCAATGTTATTGGTGTCATCAGTGAAGCTGACCTGCTAAAGGCTCTTGAGGAGAAGAGTATAAGTCTTAACACTCTGCTGCCAAGCCCTCTGGATTTAATCGAGCTTCCGGTAAGGGTAAAACTGAATATCGATAAAATTACAAAGGAGATAAAGCTTTTAGACAAACTAAAGATTAAAGATATTATGACAAAATCTGCAATTACAATCTCTCCTGAAGAAGATATATCAAAGGCAGCCAGACTAATGAGAGAGCGTGGTATAAACCGTCTTCCTGTTGTGAAGGATAGTAAGATTGTTGGAATAATCACAAGAGCAGACCTGCTGAAGGCTTTTTAGGTGATATTATGCATGCTGTGCTTGGTTGTGGTACCTCAGGATATTTTGCAGCCGAAAAATTGAAAGAGTCTAAAAAAGATATCATAATTGTAGATAACGACAAAACACGCGTCGAATCTCTGAAAGAGAGGGGTTTTTCTACAGTAATTCAGGGAGATATAACTGATATAAAAACTCTTAAGGCTGCAGGTGTTGCAAATGTCGAAGCTGCACTTATCCTCACCACAGACCTTGAGCTCAATCTGAAAGCAGCCAGGGCTGTAAAGGACCTTAACGACACAGTTGCTATTGTGGTGAGGGCAAAGAAAGACAGCACTTCTGAGGATTTTAAAGATATGGATATAGACCTGGTAATATACCCTTCATATGTTGTTGCAGAGAAAGCAATAGAATCCCTTAAGGAACTTGAACTCAGGAGGAGGCTCAAACACCTCAAGAAAGTTATAAAGGATGCAGGTGAGAAAGCTCTTGCAATTGTCCTCCAGGACAACCCTGACCCTGACGCCATAGCAAGCGGCATGTCTCTCAAGAGAATAGCGGAAACTCTGAATATCCAGTCGGACCTGATTTATGGCGGAGAAATCGGACACGAAGAGAATAAGGCACTTGTAAACCTTCTGGGTCTTACTCTTATTCCCAGTGTAAAAGTCAGAGATATAAGAGACTACGGGAAAATAGCCCTGATTGAATCGTCAGTACCAGGGGTGAATAATTTCCTGCCAAAGGGCACAAGGATTGATATAATTATTGACCACCACCCCTTCGATGATAAGATTAATGTTGAATACTGGGATATAAGACCTGAGCTGGGTGCGGCATCCACCATATTAACTGAATATTTCGTATCATTAGATATTGACATAACAGAGGACCTTGCCACTGCTCTGCTCTATGGCATTAAAACAGACACAAATAATTTTACAAGAGCCACAACAAGTGATGATTTAAAGGCTGTTGCAATGCTATATCCGAAAGCAAGTCAGGAACTTTTAATAAAGATTGAAACGCCATTGATGAGTACTGAAACGCTCGATATTCTCAGCGAGGCTATAAGAAACAGAAAAATAAAGGGAAGTTTTCTACTTTCGAATGTGGGATTTATAAGGGATAGAGATACTCTCCCGCAGGCTGCTGAGTACCTTCTTAATCTCGAGGGTATCTCCACAGTTCTTGTTTATGGAATAGGTAAGAATGTTATATATCTTTCAGGTAGAAATAAAGACATCAGGATAAATCTCGGTGATATAATGAACAATGCCTTTGGCAATATAGGGCAGGCTGGTGGTCATGCTACAGCGGCAGCTGCAAAAATTTCTCTAGGTCTCTTCGGAATTGTCAAAGATAAGACATCTCTTTTAAAGCTTGTGGAAGAGGCAATCTCCAGCAGATTTTTTGAGGCTGTTGGAATAGAGGAAAAAAGTGACTAATGCACCAGATTATAGGCAAAAGTCCATGATAAAATCCAGATTATAAAGAAATATAAAAAGCCTGAAGCTAACCAGTCTTTCAATGTAAATTCCTTTGCGTTTATATTTAAAATTTTTCTAGTTGCTATAAAAAGCGGGTAAGAAGCGAGCAAACCTACAAAAATAACAGCTCCAAAAGTCAGTATGGTATGGATTATATATGCTGTTACTATTCCAAATATCAGGCCAAAGAGGCTGTGTATCAGTGAAATTTTCCTTTTCATATCGTTTTCCATAATAATCACCAGGTGGTCCTATGAAACAGAGTATTAGCAGTTTTGATATTTATGCCGAAGTCTATGAACTTAAGAATATAATTAACGTAAGGGTTAATAAAGTTTTTCAGGTAACAAAAGATGAGATGAAGCTGGTACTCAATGTTAGAGAGGGTGGAAAGAAGGACCTCGTTATTGAGGCAGGAAAAAGAATTCATCTAACAGAATATCCAAAACCTGCGCCGCCAAAACCCAGTATGTTCGTAATGGCCCTAAGGAAGTATATAGGCAATGGTGTTCTTCTCAGTATAAGACAGGTCAGCTTTGACAGAATCATTGAGCTTGTCTTCAGAGGCAGGGAAGGTGAAGAATATATACTTGTGGTTGAGCTCTTCGGTAATGGCAATGTTCTTCTTCTGAATCCTTCCAGAGATATTCTTGCTGTTATGAGGCCTAAACGCTACTCCACAAGAGAAGTTGTTACAAAGGCTAAATATGAATTTCCGCCTCAGCGTATCAACCCCTTCGAGATTGAAGCAGAGGAGATTAAAGACCTTGTGAATAACTCCAAAGGCGACCTTGTAAGAACTATTGCCACAAACCTTGGCCTTGGTGGAGTTTATGCAGAGGAAATATGTCTCAGAGCAGGTATAGAAAAGAGCAAAAAGAGTATAACTCTTGAAGAGGGTGGAATTATATGGGAAAAGATTCATGAACTTAAAGATAGTGTAGGCAAAGAAAAGCCAGGAATAATCTTTGAAGGCGAGCTTCCTGTTGATATAACTCCTGTGAAGCTGGAAATTTACAGGGATAAAAAGTCACAGGAATTTGAAAGTATGAATAAAGCTCTTGATACCTATTTCACCACCTATGAGCTTGACCATATAGAAGAGTTGAGGCGCAAGAAGTATGAAGAAGAGATTGGGAAGTACATATCAAGGCTCAAGGATCAAACATCTATCTTGAAAAAATATCTGAAGGGGGAGAAGGAATATAAAGAGATAGGGGATCTTATTTATCTCAATTATAAAATTATAGAAGAACTTATAAATACAATAAAAAAGGCAAGAAAAGAGTATTCATGGGAGGATATAAAAAGAAAGTTTAAGGAAAGTAAAATTTCAATTGTAAAGGACATTATACCATCTACAGGTGATATTATACTTATTCTTGATGATAATGAGGTTAAAATAGATATAAGAAAGGATGTCTTTAAGAATTCAGAATTCTACTATTCAAAGGGAAAAAAGTTCAGAGGAAAAATAAAAGGTACTCTCAGGGCTGTTAGAAAAACAGTTGACAAAATAGAGGAAATTAAAGCTAAAGGTGTTGAAGCCTACAGTGTTGCCAAGCCAAAACCAAAGAAAAGAGTGACTAAAAAGCAGGAATGGTATGAGAAGTTCAGATGGTTTATATCCAGTGACGGCTTCCTTGTTATTGGGGGTAAGGATGCCACAAGCAATGAAATGGTCTTTAAAAAGCACTGCTTACCTGACGATATTTTTATTCATGCCGATATCCATGGTGCTCCTGTTGTGGTTATAAAAACAGAGGGCAGGGATGTGCCGGAGAGCACAACACAGGAAGCCTTCGAATTTGCAGCCGCATATTCAAGAGCATGGAAACACGGCTTTGCCAGCCTCGAGGTTTACTGGATAAAGCCAGAGCAGGTGAGCAAGCGTGCTGAGAGCGGCGAGTATGTTGCTAAGGGCTCCTTTGTTATAAGAGGAAAGAGGAATTATGGAGTTGGTAAGGTTGAACTTACCATTGGTGTGATTCTGGATGATGATATTAAAGTTATAGCTGGACCTGAGAAAGCTATATCGTCAAAAGCCGATTATTATGTTATTATTTCACCTGGAAGAAAGAAGAGCCTTGAAGTTTCCAGAGAAATAAAAACTCACTTAATTAAAAAGGCTAAAGAGGAACATAAAGATAAACTTTCAAAGCTCAATCATGATGAAATTCAGAGAATGCTGCCGCCTGGCACATCTGAAATCAAGAAGATAAGAGCATGATGCTCCATGATTAAAGTTTTATTTTGACGTTACTTTTCTGACATTGAGTAGTATGCTCACTCAGGTGCTACCAAACAAATATGCAACGAAAGTTTATGAAGGAGACGTTGAAGACAGCGAACTCGGGCTGCATAGAAGTGATATCGAATCCAGCGGTATAAGTCAATATGACCAGGTGATAGTTTATAGCTTCGGGGAAAAGAAACCTTATCTGCTGAGAATGACCTGCTATGTTATTGAAGTTAAAAAGCAGATTCACTCCAGTTTTGAAATAGCCAACCAGGGGTATGCAGTACTCTCTCCAGAGAGTATGGATTCTCTCAATATCAGAGTTAAGGGCGATATAATTGTTGACCCTCTTATACCAAGGGAAGATGTGGCACTTCTATTCAAGAAGGCCAGAGAGACTCTTGAAAGGTGATTAACTATTCTATTATCAGCTTTTCTTCACTGAATCTCTTTTTATTCTCCTGCCACCTCCATGCCTTTATGTTTCCCTTTAAATTCAATATAATATAATAAGCCCCATCCCAGGTTGCTCTGGCAACATCAATCCCCGAAGGTACAGGAGAACCGCAGGGATGAGAGTGATAGAAGCCAATAACCTCATATCCAAGTTCTTCTGCAGTATCAGAAGCTCTTATAATATCCCTGGCAGACATTGAGTATATGTATTCCGGATTTTCCGAAGTATTTGTTGCCCTCATAACCATCAATGCTCTATTATTCTTTCCAAGGATAATACCACAGACTTCTTCTTCTTCTGCTTTTTCTCTCGCATGCTCTACCATCTTTTTAACAAGTTTTCCAGAAACTCTCATTTTTCAAACTCTAAAACCTACCATCAAACTGCACAATATATAAAAATAAGTTCGCAGAATTAAGACTATGAAGATTCTTATTGCTATAACAGGTGCGAGTGGCATGCCCTATGCAGCAAAACTCATTGAAACCTTCGAAAATCTAAATATTGATTACAATGGCATAATAAGCACACCTGCTTTAAAGATTTTCAGAAAAGAGGCAGGGGACAAAACCGCTCTACTTCAGAAATTCTACAGTGATGCGGATATGGAAGCTCCATTTTCCAGTGGCTCTTCCAGTGTTGACGCCATGGTAATTGTTCCATCTTCAATGAAGACTCTGGCAGCCATTGCAGGAGGCTATGCTTCCAATCTGATAACAAGAAGTGCCGATGTTATGCTAAAAGAGAGAAAAAAGCTTATAATCGTTCCAAGGGAGACTCCTCTCAACTCAATACATCTCGAAAATATGCTCAAACTTTCGAATATGGGCGCTGTTATACTGCCTGCAATGCCTGCCTTCTATCATTCACCTGAAAATATCGAAGATATTCTAAATTTTATAGCAGGCAAGGTTCTTGATGTTCTGGAAATAAAAAACAATTTATACAGAAGGTGGGGCGAATGAAAAGCTTAAAGGACTTTCTAAAGGTAGATTTAATTGTAGACAATGAAGTCAGCCCTGAATTTGAAATTTCGAAGATACTAATGGAAAACTACAGAAAGACAGTACTTTTCAATAGAGTTAAAGGAAGCAGGCTGAGGGTTGCCGGTAACATAATAACCTCCAGAGACAGGATGTGCTCGGCTCTCGGCACAACCAGAGAGAAATTTGTAATGAAGGTGACAGAGAGTTTAAAAAGTCCTGTCGAAGCTGAATATGTGGATAAAAAACCCTGGCAGGAGGAAATAAAAAGTCTCAGAGAACTTCCCATACTCAGGCACTTCAAGAAGGATGCAGGAGCCTATATAACCTCTGGCGTGGTTTTTGCCAGAGATGAAGAGCACGGAAGAAATGCAAGTATTCACAGAATGCTTGTTCTGGATGATAATCATATTGCAATACGCCTTGTGGAGAGACATCTTCATGCCTTTTACACAAAAAAGGAAGAAAAGAATGAAGCACTCGAAATAGCCATTGCTATTGGCCTTCATCCCAGTGTGCTATTTGCATCCAGCTATTCATTCAACAGCTTTGAAGATGAGCTTGCTCTGGCAGGCGCTCTTGCTGGAGAGCCTGTTACTCTGGCAAAATGTAAATCTGTTGACCTGAGAGTCCCATCAGAGGCAGAAATTGTCATTGAGGGAAAAATTCTTCCTGGAGAGAGGACTGAAGAGGGTCCCTTTATAGATATAACAGGCACCTATGACATTGTAAGAAAGCAACCAGTAATTGAAGTAACAAAAATCTCAGTAAAAAGAGATGCAATATACCCTGCCCTTGTGCCCAGCAGTGTTGAACACAGGTTGCTTATGGGTATGCCAAGAGAACCTTCCATTTATCATGAGGTCTCAAAGGTTGCAGATGTAAAGAATGTGGTTCTGAGCGAGGGAGGGTGTAACTGGCTTCATGGTTTTGTAAGCATAAAAAAGAGGAGTGAGGACGAGCCAGAAAAAGCAATAGAAGCAGCTTTTGAAGGTCACAGAAGTATGAAACATGTGGTTATTGTGGATGATGATATAGATATATTTAAGCCAGAAGAGGTTGAATTTGCCATAGCAACAAGATTCCAGGCTCACAGAGATGCTCATATTTTCAGGAATGTTAAAGGTTCCAGTCTGGACCCGAGTGCAGGAAGGTCAGCAATTACAACAAAAGTTGGTATTGATGCGACAAAACCACTTGGAAAGGAAGAAGAATATGAAAAAGCCGGGATACCCGAGGTGAAAAAATGAAAAGTTCAAGAATATCAGGATTTTATAAACTTCCGCCAGAAGAGAGACTTGAAAAGGTAAGGGAATTCGCAAATCTGGAAGAGGAGGAGGTAAAAGCTATAGCAGGTATAGGGCTGAATACTGAACAGGCTGAAAGGATGATTGAGAATTTCATTGGTACACTTGAGCTTCCTATTGGTATTGCCACAAACTTTCTAATTGACGAAAAGGACTATCTGGTACCCATGGCAATAGAAGAGCCAAGTGTTTTGGCTGCAGCAAGTAATGCCGCAAAAATGGCTAGGGTTAAAGGCGGATTCACAACCTCAGCCACTGAACCTGTTATGATTGGCCAGATTCAACTGACCGGAATTCATGACCCACATAGTGCAAAGATGGAAATTCTGAGAATAAAGGACAAGATAATAGATAAGGCAAATGAACAGGACCCGATTCTCATGAAATTCGGCGGGGGTTGTAAGGATATTGAGGTAAGGGTAATAGATACAAAGCTTGGTCCAATGGTGATTACCCATCTTCTTGTTGACTGCAGAGATGCCATGGGAGCCAATGCTATCAATACAATGGCAGAGGCAGTTGCTCCCATGCTAGAGGATATTACCGGCGGAAAGGTATACCTCAGAATAATTTCCAATCTAGCTAAATTCAGACTGGCAAGAGCCAGAGCAGTATTTGATAAAGATGCTATAGGAGGCGAGGAGGTTGTGGATGGCATATTGAATGCCTATGCATTTGCCGAAGCTGATATTTTCAGATGCGCCACCCACAATAAGGGTATAATGAATGGAATCACAGCAGTAACCCTTGCAACAGGCAATGATACAAGGGCTATAGAGGCAGGTGCGCATTCCTATGCTGCCATTAATGGTAGCTATAAGCCTCTGACCACCTACGAGAAGAATAAAGATGGAGACCTTGTTGGCACAATAGAGGTGCCAGTTGCGGCAGGCCTTATCGGTGGAGCAACTGCAGTTCATCCTGTGGCTAAAGCTTCAGTGAAAATTCTGGGTATTAAAACTGCGAGTGAACTCTCAAGAATTATAGCTGCAGTAGGTCTTGCCCAGAACTTTGCTGCTTTGAGGGCTCTTGCTACAGAAGGTATTCAGAGAGGGCATATGAACCTTCATGCCAGAAATATAGCTGCAATGGCAGGTGCTGTCGGTGATGAAATTAATAAGGTGGCAGAGCTCCTTGTCAGGTCTGGAAAGGTGAGAATGGATAAAGCAAAGGAGATTCTCGAGAAGATGAGGGCTGAGAAGAAGGGGGAATGAAATGAAAGTCTGTGTAATTGGCTCTGGCCTCGGAGGACTTCTGGCTGCCTGCTCTTTTGCAAAGAAAGGCGATAAAGTTGATGTCTATGAAAAGCTTCCTTACCCAGGCGGCAGGTTTACAAATATTGAGTATAAAGGTTACCAGCTCTCGACCGGTGCTCTTCACATGATACCCTACTCTGGCAATGGTCCCCTCGGTACTATGTTAAAACAGATGGATGCAGATGTTGAAATAGTAGATTCACAGCCCCAGGCTCTATTTAATATAGAGGGAAAAAATCTAACCCCAATAGAGGTTGTAAAGGTTTTTCCATTGCGCTACAAGGCAGGGGTACTGAAGCTTTTTGCAAAGCTGAAGTTGGATAGAGGTGATAAAGAAAGCTTTGCCCGGTGGATTAAGAAACAGGTTAACAGTGAACTTGCTCTGAAAATATCAGATGCCTTCACAGGCTGGAGTCTCAGCCTTGATGCCAGTGAGGTTTCTTCGAAAGAGGTTTTGAAAGAAATTAGAAATGTTTATAAATATGGTGGTCCTGGAGTACCCATGGGCGGGTGCGGAGGTGTAACCAGAGCTTTATTTGAAGTTCTCTCAGCGGAAGGAGGAAAGCTTCATTTAAAGAATAGTGTGGAGAAAATATATGGTGATAAACATGCTGAAGGCGTGATTGTAGAAGGCGAAAAGAAAAACTATGATTTGATAGTGAGCAATGCAGGCCTGAAAGCAACTGCCTCTCTTGCTGGTGAACTTTTCCCGGAAAATTATAAAAAATCTGTCATGAATATAAAAAGCTCCTGGGGGATAAAGATAAGTGTAGCCAGTGATAAACCCATGCTGGATTTCAGCGGAGTACTTCTTACACCTTACGCTGAACGCATCCACGGAATAAACGAGATTACAAATATCTCTCCGGAACTGGCTCCTCAGGGAGAGCACCTTATAATGTCTCATCAGAGTTTGAAGCCAGACAGAAATATAAAGCTGGAGATTGAAAAGGGTATAAAAGATTTAAAGAAGACTTTTCCTGATTTTAATAAACATTGCAAAATCCTTGCCACTCAGGTTTACAGAAAAGATTGGCCGGTAAGCAGGATTCCCAGCGGGAAAGTTATCTCTCCGAAAACTCCAGTAAGGAACATAGTTAATGTTGGTGATGCAATAAAACCACTAGGTCTGATTGAAACAGATGGCATAGCCGGAGGAGTGAAGGAAGCAATAAGTTATGTTGAGAGAGAACTCTCATAGATTTTCTTTTTCCATCTCACACAGAAATTTTGCACTAATTTAGAACGCCGAGCTCGACCTTGTTGAAGCTATATTTTTATATAGGACATTAGATAATTCGAATATGGTTGTAAAATGGAAGATATGATTGCAAGAATTAAATCGGATATTCTCAAGGCTATTGCCCATCCCACCCGTCTGAAAATAATTGAACTTCTCAGGCATGGTGAAAAGTGTGTATGTGAGATAATTCCTGCTCTCGGACTGGAACAGGCAAATGTGTCCCAGCATCTTGCAGTTCTGAGGGACAGAGGAATTGTGGAATACAGAAGACAGGGAGCCAGTGTATTCTATAGAGTCAGGAATAAGGAAATCTATAAAATGCTGGACTATCTTGATGAGATTGTACTCGAAAATCTGGAATACACAAAAGATATAATTATAAAAATTAAAAAGTGAGGTAGAAAGATGAAAAAATTGCTATTTGTATGTGTCGGAAACTCCTGCAGGAGTATTATGGCAGAGGCATGGTTAAATGCTCTTATTAGCTCAGACAGAGCTATCGCAATGAGTGCCGGAACTGAGCCTGCCGAAGAAGTTAATCCACTGGCTATCAGGGTTATGAAAGAGGCAGGCATATCTATTGAAAATAAAAAGCCGCGCATGCTAACTCCTGAGATGAACATAGAGTTTGATTATATTATCACAATGGGATGTATGGAAGGATGTCCCGTAACTCCCAGAGAAAAAACAATAAAATGGAATATATATGACCCTAAGGGAAAACCAGTAGAGAAGTTCAGAGAGGTGAGAGATACAATAAAGAGAGAGGTGGAGAAGCTTATATATGAGCTCAGGCTTATTTAAGTTTTAGCTTTTTTGCATCAGGTAATCTTAAATATAACCTCCTCAAAAATAGGGTTGATGCAATACCTTAGACTTTACTGGGATGACATAGAAGAACTATGTATTGAGATAGCCAGAGAGATAAAAAAGCGCAGACTTGATTTTGATATTATTATAGGACTGGCGAGAGGAGGTCTTATTCCTTCGAGAATTCTAAGTGACCTTCTGGATAATGATGAACTCTATACTGTAAGAGTTAAATTCTATTCTGGAATTGCCGAAACAGAAGACGAACCAAGAATAATTCACCCTGTACAGATAGATGTGTCTGGAAAAAATATACTTCTTGTTGATGATATCGCAGATACAGGCAGAAGTCTTATGCTTGCACAGAAACATCTCAAGGATAAAAAAGCAGGCAAAGTCACTGTGGTTACTCTTATAAAGAAACCATCCTCCAAGTTTATCCCCGATATCTATGTTCAGGATACCGATGCCTGGGTGATTTTTCCATGGGAAGTGAGAGAGACTGTAAGGCTACTTGCTTCGAAATATAACGGAGATGAACTTCAGGAAGCATTAAGACAGGCGGAAATAACTAATTCTGAGGCCAAAGAAGCTTTGGAGCCATAATTATTAATATTTCCCCATGTTATTTTTAACCAGAGCACTAAGGTGATAATATGTTCAGGGGCATTCCTGTTGATGTTGCCAGTATTTATGAAGGTGAAAGTATTCATGCCGATAAGGCTTATGCTGATTTAGGCAGAGAGCTTGGAGTTGAACTTCTGAGAGTTGCCTCTGATACTGAAGTTGCAGATGGCCAGGTTTATGTTACAGGGAAAAATATACAGGATATAAAGAAGGGAGATAACCTTCCTTTTGGGATCTACATAAAGGTGGCTGGAGAGAGGCTTGAGGAGGATATCGAGGGAGTATTTGAGAGAAGGATTCATGAACTCATGAATTATATTCAGGGTTTTATGCACAACGGTTCAAGAGACTCAATGTGGTGTAGAATTAGCGATGAGTCTGCAGAAGCAGGTTTAAACCTTGAGCACATAGGCAGAGCCCTTATTGAACTTTTCAAGAAGGAATACAGAGTTATAGAAAAGATGGAGGTTAGTTTCTACACTGAAAAGGAGAAGGTGGAGGAACTGTTGAAGACCACCAGGGAGGTCTTTGCCAGAAGGGATGAGAAGATAAAGAGTATAAGGGATGAAGATGTGGATGTATTCTATGGATGCCTTCTCTGCCAGAGCCATGCCCCAAACCATGTCTGTATTATCTCACCCTCAAGAACCTCCAACTGTGGTTCAATTTCATGGCTTGAGGCTAAAGCTGCTGTGAAAATTGACCCTAATGGCCCTATTTTTGAAGTGCCAAAAGGTGAAACTATTGAAGAGTTCAAAGGTGAGTTCAGTGGTGTTGACGAAGCTATAAAGGAAAAAAGTTCAGGTTCAACTGAAAAAGTTTATCTACACAGCATGTTTGACCATCCTCATACCTCATGCGGCTGTGCAGAAGCAATATCTTTCTTTATACCGGAGGTTAACGGCTTTGGCATAGTGGATTCTGCCTTTAAAGGTAACACACCATTTGGTATGGATTTTTCTGCTCTGATAAAACAGATAGGCGGAGGTATACCAACTCCCGGCTTCCTCGGCATAAGTTATGCATATATGAAGTCAGACAAATTTTTGCAGGGAGATGATGGCTGGAAAAGAGTTGTATGGATGCCATCTGCTCTAAAGAAGAGATTCTCAGATTATATCGCAGAGGACATAATAGATAAGATTGCAACAGAGAAAGAAGCAGAAAATCTGGATTCTCTCAGGAGTTTCCTTCTCAATAAGAAACATCCTGCTATAAAAGAAAAAGAAGATAACAGTGAAAAGCCAGATGTTTCCAGACCTGTGAGTATACCGGTTTCTAGAGGAAAGGTAAAGGTGGTCTTTGATGGCATAAACTTCAGAGTTGACGAGCTGATAATAACCTCTACAGATGATGATTAATTGTCACCAGAATGTGCCTCTGTAGTGACCTGTTATTGGGCAGCCAAGGCAACGTTCCGACTCATAATAGGAGCAGCTATCACACTTGCCTTCCGAGCCACATGGAGGGTTATAATGGGTATTAAAGGTCATTCTCACAGGAAAAACAAGATCATCACTGGATGCAATTATAACATTCATTTCAACATCAGCCGCACAGGGATTTGAACGGAGATGTCTGTCTATTATTGCTTCGAGAGTTGAAATATCTTCTCCCACAAGAAAGAGACACAGGTTGTTTTTACCTGAAACAATCAGCCCATTGAGAAAGTAGGGGCATCCCTTAAAACTGTCAAGAACCTTGGCAGTATTCTTTGCAGTTAAATCTACTTTTGCAAGGTAGAGATCCACCTTTTTGAAGTTCATGCCTATCAGGAAGGAAACTGCACCCTTGCTTTTGAGTTTCCTCAGCCTGACTCCTACACTGGGCTGGGATATGCCTACTTTCCCCGCAATCTCACTTTGAGAGATATCAGGTCTATCTTTGAGAAGTGATATAATCATTCTATCCTTCTCATCCAGGTCTAAATATTCCTTTGGCATAAATACAGCACCTTTTATTTGCAACTTGTAATGCTATATCTTAAAGCCCATATAAATCTTTCGGACATATTTTATTAATGCGAATTTTCATATTATTATGAATGAAAGGTTCCTATCTGTTAATGTTGATATTAGAAGATTACATGAACATGAGAATCGGGAAGCTTGGCAACTTCAGCTTTAACAAAGGGTACTACTGCTATACAGGTTCTGCTCTTTCAGGTTTAAAACCAAGACTGGAGCGTCATCTTCAGAAATACAAGAAAAAAAGGTGGCATATAGATTATTTCAGAGAAAATGCTACCCTCTACGGTTCATTCACCTTCATTTCAGAAGAGAGACTTGAATATAAAATTAATGATACTGTTGCAGTATTAGCAGATTGCCAGCCTGTCAGAGGTTTTGGTTCAAGTGACTGCTCCTGCTTCTCCCACCTGAACTATTTTTCCCATAATCCATTGAAAAAACTAACTCATTCCCTGAGAAGGTTCTCAAGGGAATCGAATTTTACCTTGAGGTTTGAAAGGTTCATAGAGTAAAAGGCTGCCTTGGCAGAGTTTACTCCTATACTCTTGATACCCATCTTCTCGAGGGGTGAAACTACCATACAGGTATCAGCTATAAGCTTTATATTTTCATTATCTATTCTATCCCTGAAAAGTTCTTTCAGATTTTTGGAAGTGAATACCCAGACTTCTCTTTTCGGGTCTGCTTTTATCACATCTAAAATTTCAGTTATGCCAGCATGGGGGCAGCCAACAGCAATAATATCTACATCTTCTGTACTGTTAAGCTTCTCATATGCTTCAGATACCTCTTTTTGACCTAATTCAACTTTCTCAATCTTATCGATAGGATAGTGAGAGGCTTCAGGTGTAATATTATGGTAGTGAAACATAGATACCTGTCCTGTGGCAAGGGCTGCACCAAGAGTTTTCAGGTCTTCAGCTCTGGGCTTTTTTCTTATTCTGAAGTATGGTATTCCTTCATAGTTCTGTCCAATATGATAACCCAGGGCTGCATAATCTGCCTCACTGATAATCGGATACTCAACTTCTACGAGGAGGGTTGGTGCTCTGTTCTCTTTCATGTGAAGACCATAATCAGGCACCTTGCCTACAAGAGCTGCTGAGAGAGCAGAAAGTGCACTTTCCCTGTTAGTCATCGCTCCAAGAACGGAGTTGGCATAAATAACTGCACTGGATTCTGCCCAGGCTATATGGTCACCCATTTTGGGCAGGTTTCCCGCATAATAGGGTGTGCAGGTACAGGAAGGCAAAATCCCCATTTTTGTATAAGTATCAATAATTTCTCTCTGTTTCTCAACAAAATCCTCAGGAAATTTCAGTTCAGAGGTAAAGTCAACTCCTGCCGGGTTGAGAGTGGAGGGGGTATTCACTTTAATTTCAGCTTCCGCCATATCCTTTAGAAACTCTAAACCAGCATCACCGATAGTCTTATATGAAACCCCTGATATCTGAGCACTGGTTATAGGTATAAGCCTCTTTGCATTATGAATTTCTGCAAGGATTATAAGTATCTCAAGAGCTTTTTTCATCCCTTCCCCTTTTCTACCCTTGAGAATATCTCTTTCATGCTTTCCAAGTTCCATAATATTTCCTCTAGTAGCAATAGAAAGTTAACATATTATATATTTAATTTAAGATGGCACCTATATAAGATTATTAAAATAAGGTGATGTAGATGGTATTAGTCACAGAACGAGCAGTAGAAGAATTGAAAAAAACACTGAAAGCTGAAAACAAGGAAGAATTTGGAATCAAACTTTATATATCCAGTGCAGGCTGTCACGGTCCCAGCTATGGCATGGCAGTGGCAGAAAAAGCTGAAGATGGCGAGAAGGTTATAACTTCAAATGGAATAAAACTCTTTCTTACAGAACAGATTGAAACCTATTTAGACGGCTTTGAGCTGGACTTTGTCGAGACAGAATATGGAGCTGGATTTACTGTATATAATCCCAACGAGACAGCAAGTTCCTGTGATTCCGGTTGTTCTTCCTGTCATTAAGGTTATTTCTTCTTTTTTCATATTTTTATATTTTCATATTTTCATATATATTTATATATTGAAATCCCAGACATCTGTTTTATATATAATTTAAAATACATGCGTAAAATTAAAATACTCCTCATATCTATATTCTTGAGGCTTGGTGATATCTGTGAAGTATGACGTTGTGATTATAGGGGCAGGACCTGCTGGACTTTTTGCAGCTTACGAGCTGGTTGAAAATAGCAATCTGTCTGTTATAGTAATAGATGAAGGTAAAGATGTAGACCAGAGGGCTTGTCCAATGGATAGAACAGGGACATGTATTAACTGCAAACCCTGTAATGTAATGTCCGGTGTGGGTGGCGCAGGAGGCTTAAGTGATGGAACCTTAAATTTAAGGCCAGATATCGGCGGTAATCTCTATGATTATATGAATTATAAGGAAGCCTGGAAACTCATTGATTATGTGGATAAAATCTGGGTCAAACATGGCACTCCTGAAAAACTGTATAAAGCCACAAGTCTTGAAGAGGAGGAGTTATCAAGAAGGGCTGCCAGTGCTGGCATAGAGTTTATTCAGATACCACAGAGGCACATAGGCAGTGACCACACGCCAGAGGTCATAAAGTCAATAGCAGATTATCTAAGACAGAAAGGTATTAAGTTCCTTCTTGAGACCATGGTTGAGGAGATCAAAGTTGGAAAAATTAAACTCTCCACTGGAGAAGAGATTGAAGCTAAGTATATAATTGCGGCTCCTGGCAGAAGTGGTTCCTCCTGGATGGTAAAACAGGCACAGAAACTTGGAATTGAAATCACACATGGGCCAATAGATGTGGGTTTGAGAGTTGAGGTTCCTGCTGTTATAATGGAACCTGTGTGTAGAATAAACAGAGACCCCAAATTCCATATTATAACCAAAACCTATGATGACTTTGTTAGGACCTTCTGTGTAAACCACAGGGGCTTCATGGTGAAGGAGACCTACAGTGGTTATATTGGTGTGAATGGTCACAGTTTGAGAGATAAACATAGCAATAACACCAACTTTGCATTCCTCACAAGAATTGTCCTTACAGAGCCTGTCGAGAACTCCACAGATTACGGCGAAAGTATAGCAAGAACTGCAACAACCCTCGGAGGAGGTAACCCCCTTATCCAGCGCCTTGGCGATTTAAGAAGGGGCAGGAGAAGCACATGGAAGAGAATCAGGTCAGGACTTGTTAAGCCAACACTTACAGATGTAACCCCTGGAGATATAGCAATGGTTATGCCTCACAGGGTGGTTACAAACATTATTGAAGGTTTGGAAAGACTTAACATGGTTATACCTGGTGTGGCAAGTGATTCCACCCTACTCTATGCTCCTGAGATAAAATATTATGCCATGAAGGTAAGTGTGAATGAGACTATGGAGACAAATATACCCAATATTTTTGTGGCTGGAGACGGCGTAGGAGTGAGCAGGGGTATAATTATTGCGTCAGCTACAGGAATAATGGCAGCAAGAGGTATAATGAAAAAGGAAGGAGTAAATTAAACTATACCTGCTCTCTAACCTTACTTATCTCCTCTTACCTCACTTTCCAGCTCTTCAAAGAAAAGCTCCATAAATCTATGCCTTCCTTCTGCCAGCTTTCTGCCTGTCTCTGTAAACATTTTTTCTTTAAGCTTTGAGAGTTTCAACACATACTCAGTTCTCGGCGAGTATTCTGAAACATCCATCCCGGGGTAAAACCTCTCGTTTTTTGGCTTCTCCTCCCATACCCTCTCATACCCTCTCATACCCTCTCATACCCTCTCATACCCTCTCACCAAATGCTCCTCCAAATAGATAAGCTCTCGCTATACCCGTAGCTCCCATGGCATCCAGCTTATCAGCATCACTGAGCACCTTTTCTTGAAGACTTTCAGGTGTTCTGCCTTCCCTGAATCTGTGCCTTTCAATGCAGACTGCAACTCTCTCAATAAAATCACCTGGCAAGAGGTAGCTTCTGAGAAGCCTTCTCGTATGCTCTGCAGAGCTTTCAGCATGGCATGAGACTTTCCCTTTATCCTCCCTGTGCCTGTCTATATCATGGAAAAGAGTAGCAAAAAATACCACATCCAAATCTGCTCCCTCAGCCTCTCCAATCCTTTCAGCAATCTTCAATACCCTTACAATATGATCAAAGTCATGGGCACCTCCATTTCCCATTTCTTTTCTCACATACTCCTTAAGCTGAGGCTGTTGCCTAACCCTTTCATTTTACGCATTTAAAATTTATGCCATCTAGTAAATCTTAGATTTAGACAGTTTATTCAATAAATTAATCATAATTACAACTTCTTTTGTGACATAAACTACTAATGTACGATAATAAAACAAAATGTTTATATACTGTGGGATATATATTATATTGGTGGTAGTTTATGGTATTTAGAAAGAATCTATTGCAGGAGAGGTTCACTACCTCTGAAGAGGTATACAGGGACCTCATTCCACATGATCACCTTCTCTACCAGATATATGAGAAGGTAGACTTCTCCTTTGTGAACGATGAGTGCAGAGATCTCTACTGCGAGGACAACGGCCGTCCTGTCGTGCATGAGCCGGTGAAACTGTTTCGAGCCGCAATAGTCCAGTATTTCTACGGCCTCTCAGACAGGGGAACAGAAGAAGGTG
>BDTY01000095.1 GCA_002897955.1 archaeon BMS3Bbin15 | reverse complement strand
TCTCATGACAGGTGGTACATATCCTCGCAGGTGTTATACCTCTCTTTGCATCAACTTTCTGAAGCAGAGCAATCTGGTGAAAACCTGTTACATTACCATGGCATTCAATACATAGAGAGAAATTAGCCGATGGGGCTGGAACCGTAGATGCAACAAAGGCTTTTGCTTCTTCAACATTCAGTGGGGTTATACCCTTCTTGGGGGATGTAACCTCTGTTGGTGGAGCCTGAGACGTAGCCTTCTGCTCTACAGAAACTCCTGTCTTTGTCTGAGTCAACTGCTGAACCTGTGACTGCAAACTATTTATCGTACTTTCCTTCTGCGCCATTGCTCCTTCATATCTCGAGCTCATAGTGCCAGCATAAATAATTGCACTCAAAAATGCCAAACCCAAAATTATAGCAATAATTGAAATCGATTTACTTGCCATGATATTCTAACCTCCTGTTTAAGATTAAAGTCTATAAAAAAATTTATAAATCTAATGGTTTAATTAGTAACATAGTAGGTAAGTATTTTTCAGGATGTGTTAATAATGAACTTTGAAAGTATCATAAAGGAACTGGGACGTGAGAATAGATTATTAATCCTTGAAAGCTTGAGAGAAGATAAGACACCTTCAGAAATCAAGAAGGAATTGAAAGCTTTGGGTATAATAAAATCCTATATAACAGTGAGCAGATATCTTGATTCTCTGGAAAATTCTGGATTAATTGAAAGAGATAAAGGGATTTTCAGGATAACAAGTACAGGAAATTTAACACTTACTCTTATGAAAAGGTTTAATTTATACTTGAAAACTCTAACAAGATATAAAGAATTTTTTAGTGGACATAGCCTCGAGGAGATATCGCAGCCAATAATTGAAGATTTTTATATCCTTGAGAAAGGGAAATTGATAAAGGACCCCTTCTCTTTATCCCTGATAATCCTGAAAAAAGTTAAAAAAGCCAGCAGAGTCAGAATAGCAGTACCTGAAGTGGACATGGAATTTCTTGAATATATTAAAAGAGTTGAAGACCTCGTGATATTTGCAGGAAACTCCTGGGAGAAGAATGGGAAAAAACTCAGAATTCCTCTGGGACTGTTGATTGTGGATAAGAATTTTGCCTGCGTCTTCTTTCCCCATAAGGATGGAAGTCTCGATATGACCTCTGCCTTTATAAGCAGTGATATAAATTTTATAGAATGGGCAGAAAGAATTTTTCAGAGTTATCAAAAAGAAGGGCTTCAACCTTATAAAGTGCCTCAAGCCCCTTAACCTCTGTTTCAAGGGCAGGCAAAATCTTTATTTCTGAAAAACTCCTCTGAAGCTTCGTTATATATTTCTTCTGCATATCAGCCTTTCTCCTGTGAAATTCGCAATCAGGGGATGTTATAACATTGTTTACAATACAACCCTGAATTCCCATATTATTCTCCTCAAGAACAGCTTTCAGATTTAGAGTCTGTTTAACACTCAACCCCTCAGGTATACAAACCGCATACACTGAAACATCTCTCTGAAGGAAATAAATAAGCTCATGAGACAGCTTTTTCCATCCATCAATTATATCAAATATGCTTCTCCTGCCAGCCCTGAGACCCAGTTTTTCCCTCAGTTTTATCATTGAAGAATATACTTTCATATAAACCTTTGAAGCCTCTTCGAGATGCTGAATGAATACTATGGGCATGTTAAGAAGTCTCAGTGTATGCCCTGTGGGAGCGGTATCCCATATAATCCTTTCATATTCTTCCTCTTTATAAAGCTCATAGATGTAGTTTAGCATAAACTCCTCATCTATGCCCGGAGCTCTGCCTATATAATCAATAATATCCTCTTTAACTGGCAAAAGAGAACTTAAAACCTCATAAACCTCAGCTCCAAAGCACTTCTTCCATCTCCTGAGAATCTCCTCACTGCTTAGCTCAATAGCAAAGAGGTTCTCTCCGATTTCAGTTATACTATCTCCAACATCAACTTCAAAGATGTCACCGATGGAGGGTGCGGGGTCAGAGGTTATAATAAGTGTTTTCTTCCCTGCCTTTGAGAAATGAAGAGCTGTGGCTGCACTGCATGTGCTCTTCCCTACACCACCTTTGCCTGTGAACATAACTATCTTCTGGGGCATATATCAGAGTAAATTCTTACAGATAAAAATTTATTCTCCTTTCATCAACACATACTCATGAAACTTCCCAGAGTATTGATAGCAGGCGAAAGGAGTGGAACAGGTAAAACCACAGTGGCTACCGGCATAATGGGAGCCCTGGTAAAAGCCGGATATATAGTCCAACCCTTCAAAGTTGGCCCGGATTACATAGACCCCGGGTATCATTCAAAGGTTACAGGTAGAAATTCAAGAAATATCGATATCTGGCTTACATCGAAGAAGGCAGTTGTTGAAAGCCTTTCAGAGGCTTCCGGGGATGCGGATATTGCAGTAATAGAAGGCGCCATGGGATTATATGATGGGATAAGCGGAGAGGGATATAAAGGAAGCTCTGCAGATATAGCTGAAATTACATCAACACCTGTAGTCCTTGTTATCGATAGTGCAAAGCTTGGTTACAGTGCAGGTGCCATTTTTAAAGGTTATAAAGATTTCGGCAATGTGAATCTTAAAGGAGTTATTGTTAACAATATTGGAAGTAAAAGTCATGAAGAGATTATAAGGCATAGCATTGACAGAGCTGGTGGGGAAATCCTGGGGATTATTCCAAGGGATAGTAGTGTCTCTCTTCCTGAAAGGCATCTCGGTTTGATACCTGCTCTCGAACAGGAAGAGTTCTCTGATATAATTGAAAGAATCTCAAAGCTTGTGGAGGAAAATGTTGCTCTTGACAGGATTATAGAAATCGCCTCTTCGGCAGAAGAGCTTCCTTCCACATCATCTGAAGAAAAGAAGGCTCACAGTGTAAGAATTGCTGTGGCAAAGGACAGTGCTTTCAGCTTCTATTACTGGGACAATATAGACCTGCTGAAAAAACATGGCGCAGAAATCGTATTTTTTTCACCCCTTAGTGAAACCCCACCGGACTGTGACGGTATTTACATAGGAGGAGGTTTTCCTGAGGTATTCAGACAGGAACTTTCCTCAAATAAAAAAGCTCTGAGGAGAATAAAAGCTTTGTTTGAAGATGAAATGCCAATTTATGCGGAATGCGGAGGCCTGATGTACCTCTGCAGGAATATAATATCTGAAGGCAAAAGCTTCAGAATGGCAGGTGTCTTTGATGCAGAGGTTGAAATGACAGAGAAGCTTCAGGCTTTAAAGTATACTCTTGCCAGAGTTGACCTTGACAATATCTACCTGAAGAAGGGTTCTTTTGTTAAAGGCCATGAATTCCACTACTCCAGAATAATTGATATAGCAGGGGATGTTAAATTCCTCTATACCCTTCAGAAAGGTGCTGGAATAAAAGACTTCAGGGATGGCTTATATGATAAAAACACTCTGGCGGGTTATATGCATATCCACTTCAGAGGAGCAGAGGAATTTCCCAAAAATTTTGTTAAGGCCTGCATGAAGTACAGAAGAAAGTAATGCCGAACTCTATATGAACTTTATCCCAAGTAGACGTCTGATTTTAGGTGTAGGCTTTGCCGAAAAATAAAGTAGCAAAGTTTATTAATTAAATCAGCGTATTTGGAAGCATGAATAATCATATACAGTATGCACCGTGGTTGAAAGCCTTATCTGGAGCAGATGAAGTCCAAGCACGGCGATTTGTAGCGGCTAGAGCCCTTGAACTTGGTTGGGGCGGAATCTCGACAGTTGCAAAACTTACCGGCATGTCTCATACAACTATAAGGAAGGGAATCCATGAACTCCAGAGTGTGGAGGAATTGGAACCGCTGGAAAGACTTCGAAGACCTGGTGGAGGGCGAAAGAAGGTCGAGATCAAAGATCCAAAACTTATTGAATACATTGAACATATTATGGATGAGAATACAGCAGGCGACCCAATGAGTATGCTAAAGTGGACTAACAAATCAACATACAAGATAGCTGAAGAGTTAAATCACCAAGGACGCAAGATTGACCCAGATACCGTGGGGCGTCTTTTGAAGGAAATGGGTTATTCACTTCAGGCCAATGTGAAGACCCGGGAAGATGGATCAGGTCCT